>JAJYBO010000143.1 GCA_021778975.1 Deltaproteobacteria bacterium | reverse complement strand
CGTCCCGGGTGCGCACCCTGATCATGGACGATTTCAAGAAAGCGTTTCAGCGCTGCGATCTGCTGGTGTCGCCGGTTGCGCCCACGCCAGCCTATCCAATCGGCCAGCATATTGGCGATCCCCTTACCATGTATCTGTCGGATATCTTCACCCTTTCCGCCAATCTGGCCGGAATTCCCGGAATGTCGGTTCCCTGCGGATTTACGAAACAGGGGCTTCCGGTCGGTCTTCAGCTCATGGGGCCGCATTTCAGCGAGGGGAATCTTCTGAAAGCGGCATGGTGCTTTGAACAATCAACGGATTTTCACACACGAAAGGCGGTGTTATGACAACGATTCTTCCTGAAGGTGAAGATGTACGCAGGGCGGCTAAATGGATCGGTGAGGAGCGGGCGTCCTCTCCGAAAAAATCCGACCAGGAACTCATTGAAGGTGCGTGTCTGAAATTTGATTTATCCCCGATAGATGCCGAATTCATCGCACGGTTCGTTCGGGAAAAGCTGTTTTTGTGATGGATGGTGGTCATGTCCCGGATCCGCATTCTTCCCGAAGCGCTGTCCAATAAAATCGCCGCCGGAGAGGTGGTGGAGCGTCCCGCCTCCGTGGTCAAAGAGCTGGTGGAAAACGCTCTGGACGCCGGGGCGAGCCGGATTGTGATCGAAGTTGAAAAGGGCGGGCGTTCTCTGATTCAGATCAGCGACAACGGGTGCGGTATGAGCCGGGATGATGCGCTGCTGTCCATCGAACGCTACGCCACCAGCAAACTTTATGCGGACAGCGATCTGTTCGCAATCCGGACCCTGGGGTTTCGGGGCGAAGCGCTGCCGAGCATCGCGTCGGTGTCGCGGATGCGCCTGGTCACGCGGGAAATCGGCGCGGATTCTGGCGTGGAACTTGTTCTGGAAGGCGGAAAGCTGTTGAAGGTTCTGGAAAGTGGCGCTCCGGAAGGCTCCCGAATCACGGTGCGGAACCTTTTCTTCAATACGCCGGCCCGATTGAAGTTTCTCAAAACCATCGCCACTGAACTGGGGCATATTTCCGATGTGGTTTCCAGCCTGGCGCTGGGATGGCCGGAGGTGCATTTCAGGCTGGTTCATAATGGATCGGTGCTTCAGAGCTGGTCGGCGACACCGGATCCATCCGTTCGGATTGCAGATATCCTGGGGCAGTCCTCCCGCTCAGGTCTTTTCCCTATCGCGGGGGAAAAAGACGGTGTTTTGCTGTCCGGATGGACATCGCTGCCCCACATCACCCGAAAATCGTCGCTGGGCGTTTATGGATTTGTAAACGGACGCTTCGTTCGGAGCAAAATGATGCACCGCGCTTTGCTGGACGCCTATGACGGACGCCTCATGAAGGGTCAATACCCGCTGACGGTTCTGAGCATTTCGCTGCCGTGCGATGAAGTGGATGTCAATGTTCATCCCACCAAACAGGAAGTGCGGTTTTTCCGCCAGCAGCAGGTCTATGACGCCATTGTCTCCGCGGTGGCGGATGGCCTTGACCGCGCGGAAAAACCTGACTGGGCGGCTTCCGCGTCCGGACCATTCGTAGAAACTGTATCCGAAGGAAGCGATGTCATACCGGGGACGTCCTCCGAAATGCCGCAAGATCCCAAAGCGATTCCTCAGAAACTGCTTCAAGCCGAAAAACGGTATCCATACGTTATGCCGGCGGAAAACCGGGGTATAGCTTCTACAGGGGCGTCGCGCCTGGCCGCACCGCCGGCGCCTTTCACGATCGCCAAAGCCGCTCAAACGACAATCTGGAAACCGCTTGCTCTGAAGCTGACGCCCATCGCGCAGTTTCTGAACACTTACATTGTCTGTGAATCCGGCGAGAATCTGGTGCTGCTCGACCAACACGCCGCTCATGAACGGGTTCTGTATGAGAGGCTGGCGGAACGTTCCGAAGCCCGGCAGGTTCCGGTGCAGCGGTTGCTGATTCCGGAAACTCTGGAGCTGGGATACCGACAGGCGGGGATTCTCGAAAAACTGATCCCTGAACTTCATCGAAACGGCATCGAAATTGAAAATTTCGGCAGGCAGTCTTTTGTGATTGGCGCCGTTCCCGTATTCCTTTCCGGAAAAGACGTCCGGCCGCTGGTCGTCGAAATGGTGGATTATGTGACGGAAACGGGTTTAACCGCCGATATGGGGAGCGCCATGGATGAATGCCTGAAAATCATGGCCTGTCACGGCGCCATCCGGGCGCGCCAAAAGCTGAGTCTGACCGAAATGGCGACATTGATCTCCGAATTGACGGCATGCAGGGTTTCTGCACACTGTCCGCACGGCCGGCCCACCTGGATCGAGTGGCCCCGGCAAATGATCGAGAAACTGTTCAAACGGACGTGATATTGATGATTGATATTCATACCCACATGTTTCCGCCGGATATCTGTAACAACCGGCAAAATTATTTCGAGAACGAACCCGAATTCAGGCTGCTGTACGACAGCCCGAAATCTTCGCTGATCGGTGCTTCCGAACTGATCCATAATATGGATGATCAGGGTGTTGATATGTCTGTGGTGTTCGGATTTCCCTGGAACAGCATCGAAACATCGAAGTTTCAGAACGACTACATCATGAAAATGGTGGATGCTCATCCGGATCGTCTGATTGGTTTCTGCTGTCTGAATCCCGCGCATTCCGGGGCGGCCCGGGAAGTGGAGCGCTGCATTCAGGGCGGTCTCAAAGGTGTCGGTGAACTGGCGTTCTATCAATCCGGTCTGGATGCGCATACGCTGGCGGCGCTGTCTCCAATCATGACGCTCTGCGAAGAAAACAACCTGCCGGTACTGATTCACACCAACGAACCGGTCGGGCATCTCTACCCCGGCAAGGCGCCGATGACACTTCTGGAAATCTACCGGATGGTGCAGCGCTTTCCGAAAAACACCCTGATTCTGGCGCACTGGGGCGGCGGGCTGTTTTTCTACCATCTCATGAAAAAAGAGGTGAAAGACGCTTTGGCGCAGGTGTATGTGGATACCGCCGCTTCGCCGTATCTCTATGATATCGGTATATATCCGGTCGCAGGTGCGGCTTTCGGATACGACAAAATTCTCATGGGAAGCGACTTTCCACTCTTGAAGCCGTCACGCTACATCAATGACATGAAAAAAGCAGGGGTTCCGGATGATGCACTGGCGGCGGTTTCCGGCGGCAACGCTGCAAAGGTGCTGGGGATTCCGGCGGGACGCTGACATGAAACCAAACGTAAAACTGCCTGAAATACTGAACCCTGCCACCGGCTCCCTGATGGCGGGCGTCATTTCCGATACGCATGGGGTTGTCATGCCGGAAGCGCTGATGGCGCTGCAGGGGGTTGATGTAATTTTTCACGCCGGAGACATTGATACCCTGCCGGTGTTGGATGATCTGAAGCGCATCGCGCCGGTTATCGCTGTTCGCGGCAATATGGACAGAGGCCCCTGGGCCTCGCTCCTGTTCGACACCGAGATCGTCGAGACCGGATTCGGGCTGCTGTATATTCTGCACGATCTCAACCGGTTGGATTTAGACCCCGCAGCCGCCGGCATCCGCGTTGTGATCCACGGGCATACGCATCACGCTTCCGATAAAACCCGAAACGCTGTCCGGTATTTGAACCCCGGCAGTGCCTCCCGACCCAGAGCTGGTGAAAATCCGTCGTTACTGAAACTGCACATTTCAAAAACCGCTGTTTCATCAGAGTTCATTCAGTTGCCATGAGTCAATACGAGACAAACTCCACATTTCGGTGGCGGCAGGCATCTTGAAAATTGACTTTGGAAATTGACAAATGAAATACCGGGGTCCTTTATGACATATCCACTGAATCCGCTCACATTTCCCCTTTCCGGCATCCGTCTGATCGAAGCCAGCGCGGGTACCGGAAAGACCTATACCATTGCGGCGCTGTATCTGCGCCTGATCCTGGGGCATGGCGGCGAAAATGGCTTTTCGCGGCCGCTGACGCCTCCGGAAATTCTGGTCGTCACCTTTACAAACGCCGCCACCGAGGAACTTCGCGATCGGATACGCCGCAGACTCACGGAAGCCGCCTCTTTTTTTCGTGAAAATACCACCGGAGACGACTATCTGACGGCGCTGCGCGGCGAATTCTCCGAACATGTGTGGCCATCGTGCGCCCTGCGGCTGGAACGGGCCGCCCAGTGGATGGATGAAGCCGCGGTTTACACCATCCATGCCTGGTGTCAGCGGATGCTCCGGCAGCATGCGTTTGACAGTGGCGGCCTCTTTGACTTTCAGGTGGATGCCGACAGCCGGGAGCTTTTGGAAACAGCGGCCTGTGATTACTGGCGCTGCTGCTTTTATCCGCAGCCCGCCCCCCAGCTTGCGGAAATTTTTAACTTGACGAAAATCACCACCCCTGCGGAGCTATTGTCGGCGGCAGGGCCTTTTATGAAGAACCCCCCTCTGAAGAACGTCCCGAAAAACCCCTTCATGCTGTTTCAAAAGCGCTGTCAGATGATGGATGACACCCGGCGGATATGGAAAGAAGATTTCGGTAACGCCGTTTCTATGCTGAGACAGGCCCGGGCCGATAGATCACTGAACAACAATCAGTACCGGGAGAAATCACTTGAAAAATGGATCAAACAGCTTAAAGACTGGGTCTTTAACGGCGGTTTGCTGCCGGATGACATGGCTCTGAAAAAGCTTTCTGCATCAGGAATTCAGGAAGCTGTATCCCAAAACAGGAGCGCGCCGCAACACCCGGCCTATGTAGCTTTTGACGCTCTGAGCGATATGCCGGATGCGCGCCGCGTTACCAATGAACTGCTGTGTCATGCCGCAAAAGATATCACCCTCCGGGTGGAGGACGCCAAGCAGCGCACCGCTCGGACAGGCTTTGACGATTTGTTGAACCGGCTGAAAGATGCCCTTCAACCTTCTGTGGGCAATGGGCTGGCGGCCGTTATCCGCGCCCAGTATCCGGTGGCGATGATTGATGAGTTCCAGGACACCGATCCGGTGCAGTACGACATTTTCAGTGGCATTTACCGCGGAGATTTGGACAATGCCCTGATCATGATCGGCGATCCCAAACAGTCCATCTATGCGTTTCGCGGCGCGGATGTCCATACCTATCTTTCGGCCAGAAAAAACACCGGAGACACCGTCTTTACGCTGGGAACCAATTACCGCGCCACGGAAGGCATGGTGGCGGCCGTCAACCGATTGTTCAGGTCGGCGGTCCATCATCCGGACGGCGCTTTTTTGTTCAGGGACAAAATCCCGTTTTACGAGGCGACGGCAAGGCCGGATGCCCGGGAGCCGTTTGTGGTGTGTGACAGATCTGTTGATGGAATCCGATTTTGCTGCCTGTCGCAGACCGCCCCTGTCGCCAGAACCGGGGATGATGGTTATGAATCCTGTATCGCGGAAGTCGCTGCCGATGATATCGTCCGCCTCCTGAATCTGGGACAGCAGGGCAGGGCGGGGTTTCGGATGGCGGATGGCGCGTTCCGGCAGTTGCTTCCCGGTGATATCGCGGTGCTGGTCCGAACCGGCGAGCAATCCCGCATCATCCGCCGGGCGCTGAATTTCCGGAATGTCCCCAGCGTCTATCTGTCGGACAGGGATTCGGTGTTTGGCGCCGACGAAGTCGCGTCCGTTCTGTCGCTTCTGCGCGCCTGCGCGGCGCCTGAAGCCGCTTCCTTGCTGAGAGCCGCCCTGTCCGCCAATATTCTGGGACATCCGGTGGCTTGGCTGGATCGGCTCAATCGGGATGAATCGCTGTGGGAAACGGAATGCGAGCGCTTCAGACGTTTTCGGGAGATATGGCGGCGTCAGGGCGTACTGCCCATGCTGCGGGCGCTGCTGATGGCCTTCGATGCGCCGGGCCGTCTTCTGTCCCAGCCCGGCGGTGAGCGAATATTGACCAATGTGCTGCATATCGCCGAACTGCTGCAAGCCGCGGCCTCACAGCTCGAGGGCGAACATGCGCTGATCCGCTGGCTGAGCCAGCAGCGCCGTCACCCCGATACCGGCGATAGCGAGGAACGTGTTCTGCGACTTGAGAGCGACGATGCGCTGGTGCGTGTCGTCACCATCCATAAATCCAAAGGACTGGAATACCCGCTGGTCTATCTGCCGTTTGTGTGCAGTTTTCGCGAGATTAGCGCCAAAAGCGCCAAAAAGGAAAGGGTGCTGCGCTTTCATGACAGCGATGGAAAATGGATCGTTACGCAGAACATGACGCCGGAAGCCGTCGCTGCCGCGGATCGGGAGCGGCTTGCCGAAGATCTGCGAATGCTCTATGTGGCGACAACCCGTTCCCGATATGTCTGCTGGATGGGTATGGGTGTCGTGAAAAAATTCCAAGATAAAACAGAAACCGCACCGCTGCTTCACCTGTCTGCAATTGATTACCTGCTGGCCGGCGGCGATACGATTTCTGTTATGGCGCTTCCTGAATTGCTGACCGCGGTGAAAGGCGGCAATCCTTATATTGAGATCGAAACCGAACCGCAGTCCGGGGCGCTGGAAAAATTTGTTCCACCGTCCGAAAAAGTCTCTCTGACGCCTGCACGGCCATTTTCCAAAGATATTCTTCGAGATTGGAAGATATCCAGTTACAGCGGAGTTGTGCGAGACGCGATTCATCCGGTCTTCGAAATGCGAGGGCAGAATACGTCACCATATTCGCCAGTCGAAGATCAACTCATGGAAATAATTTATGAATCTGCAACCTTTTCCAAAACCACTTCTTCGGAACGCACTATTCACACATTTCCCAGAGGCGCTGAAGCCGGGACGTTTCTGCACGATCTTTTAGAAATGACGGTTACGGAGGGTCTGGTGGTGTCCGGAGCGTATTCACCGGGCGCTGTTTCTCGAATTCTGGCCTTCTGCCGGCATCACGGGCAGGAAGACCGGGCGGAATTCGTCAGCGACTGGTTGCTGCGGTTTATGACAACACGCCTGTCGCTTCCGGAAGAACATGGCTGGATGACCCTGGCCGAACTTTCTCCGGAAAACTGTCAGTCCGAAATGGAGTTTTATATTCCGATTGATAATGTGGATACCGGAGAACTCGATCGCGTGGTCACGGGTGCTGTCGTTCCGGGGACGGCGCGTCCCGAACTCAGGCGTGAGACATTCAAGGGGATGCTGAAAGGGTTTATGGATCTGGTGTTTTGCTGGCAAGGCCGGTATTATGTGCTGGATTACAAATCCAATCACCTGGGGGAAACCGAGACAGCCTATACCCGTGACGCCATGCGCCATGCCATGCTGGAACACCGCTACGAACTTCAATATGTGTTCTATACGCTGGCGCTGCACCGCTTGTTGAAATCGAGGCTTGCGGATTATGCGTATGACC
>JAJYBO010000142.1 GCA_021778975.1 Deltaproteobacteria bacterium | reverse complement strand
CCTTCGTCGTTGCGGCGCACCATAAGTACGCCTCACTCCTTGCGGATTTGCGCGCCTTGCCTGCGGCCTTTTTACAAAGCCGTCCGAAAACCAACTTTTGAAGTTGTTGCCTATTTCTGCGCCTGCATCGGATAGATGGGTTTGCTTTGAGCCAGATTAGCCGGTCCAACCACAACCACTTTGTCATTTTGAATCTGAATGGTCAGCGGCGTCAGGCCGACATTGGCATGATAAAACTGGCCTTCTGTGGCAAAACCGATCTCGCCGTAAAATGTACTCACCTTCAGTTTTTCCAGCGCGTTGACCAGCGCATCCCGCTGTTTTTCATCCAGAGGCGGTTTGGCGTTGATTTTGGTCAGAGCCACCTGGAATGCAATACCCGCTGCCGAAGAACCCGCCTGGGTATAGTCCGCCGGAACATTGTACGCCTTCATGGCGGCATCGGCATAGCTTTTGGCGTTCGGCCACAGAACATCGCCTTTGGTGTTGATGGATTCTGTCCATACGGAGGCGCCAAAAATCTGGTTGGCATTGTTCTTCAGAGCGTCAATGAACGCAGGTTCTGTAACGCCGTAGTGCATCAGGAGGGCTTTGGGAGTATAGTTGATCTGGTTCAGGGCTTTTACCAGCTTGATCAGTTCTTCGTCATGACCTCCAAAGGCGATCAAATCGGGCTGCATGGCTTTGGCGGCGGACAGATAGGGAATCAAATCCTGATTGGAAGGGACAATGCTGAATTTCAATACCTTGATACCTTCTTTTTCAGCAGCATCCCTGAAGGCTTCGGCGGTCGCCTTTGAGAAAGCATCGTTGGACCCCAGAATCAACGCGGTTTTGGGTTTGGGATTCAAACCGGACAATGTCTTGATTGGAGCGGATCCCGTGAAATTCACCGGCGGAATGGTGCCGAACGTGTAGTGGAATTTTTCTTTCCAGATCAGCGGCGATTCTGCAGAACCGGTAATCATGGGGATTTTGTATTTTTCCAGAACCGGCGCCGCTGCGAGTGTCAGACCGGAAGCATACGGCCCCAGAACGAAATCCACATGCTCCTGGGTGGCCAGACGCTCCGCAGCGGAAGCGCCCTGGGAAGGTTCGGACTGATCGTCACCGTAAACGAGTTTTACAGGGTATTTTTTCCCCTGAATTTCGATACCGCCGCCGGCATTGACCGCCTGCGCCCAGAGATCATAACCGCGTTTGGTGACATTGCCACCAGTGGCCAGACTGCCGGAAAGCGACGTGATGACGCCTACCTTGAAATAATCCCGCGCTTCTTCCGCCCATACAGGAATCGCCATTACCAACACCAACAGTAAAGCCAGTACGTTCGTCCATCTTTTCATGTCTGCCTCCTTGAAATGAATGTTCAATATCCGTCCTTTGTCAGGACCCTGTGTCCATGCTTCATGACGAAAGCGCTGTGAACCTTGCAATCCTTATGCCGAAATCAGGCAACAACCTGAATATTTCACCTAACATCTTGAAAAAGAATGAAATGAATGTGTTTCGTTCAAAACCTGAATGGCAATAGGAAAATTTAAATAATACGGTTGCAAGATATAAATATTACATATTTGTCCCACATCACAGAAAATGCCCGTTGTTTGATAGTACCGGAAGCGATTCAATGGAGATTTCGCTCAAAAAATGAAGCTGACCAGATAAAAAAACGACAGGTTTCACCACTGTATTATGCAATTCCGCATAATATGTCATCGCATCATACCCGGGATGCTGGTCGAGGTGGTGCCTGAGGACTCAAACCGTATTTTTTGAGTTTTCTGGCGATGGTAGCCTGATCCACGCCCAGCGCCCTGGCGATGTGCTGCTGGGTCTTGTATTCGGCGCATGCCTTTTGCAAAATGGAATATTCGAATTTTTCCATAAGGGTTTTCAGGGAATTTTGTGACAAATCCATTAGATCGGACAATTCTTTCGATTTTCCAGAGTCCGCGACGTCACGGGGCAGATCCTCGATGGATATCCAGTTTTCTTCGCTCATTACCACGGCCCTTTCACAAATATTGATCAGTTCCCGGACATTGCCGGGATACGGGTAAGACAGCAGCGCATCCGTTGCCGTTTTAGAGAGACGAACGGGTTCTGCTCTGCCTGTTTTCTCAGCGAAATACTGTAGATAATGGTGCAGCAGCGGCAGGACGCACTCCGTGCGATCCCGGAGTGCGGGTACATGCAGCGGTATGACGTGAAGGCGGTAATAGAGATCTTTACGGAAGACACCGTTGCTGACCATGTCCTTGATGTTCCGGTTGGTGGCTGCCAGGATACGAACGTTGAGTCTGCGATTCTTGACGCCGCCGACACGGCATATTTCCCCATCTTCCAAAAATCTGAGAAGCTTGACCTGAGAGGCCAGAGGCAGTTCTGCTATTTCATCCAGGAACAGCATACCATCATGGGCAAGTTCCAGATAACCGGGTTTACCCTGTTTCTGGGCGCCGGTGAACGCCCCTTTTTCATAGCCGAAAAGTTCGGACTCCACCAGAGATTCAGGAATGGCGCCGCAGTTGATTTTGATCATGGGATGGCTGGCGCGGTTCGAATGCTGATGAACGATATCCGCGATCAGCTCTTTGCCGGCGCCCGATTCTCCCAGAATCAGGACCGTCGAATCCACCTTGCTGACCTTGATGGCCTGTTGCAGCACCTTGAGCATACAGGGGCTGCGGGCGATGACCCGGCGGGATTCCATTTCCGCCAATTGCATTTCCAGCATATGATGGCGGTATTGATTCTTGATGGCTTCCTGACGCTGAAGCTCTTCGTGAAGCGCGTCGATTTCGGTGATATCCCGCTCATTGACAACCACACGAATCAGGTTTCCGGATTCATCGAATACGGGGTTTCCCGTAATCATCAGCTTGCGACCGGTACTCGTCAACTGCAGAAGCGTTGTTGTAGATCGCAGCTTGATGACCTCTATCGTCGCGGAACGATTTACAAATCCTTCCCGCACCAGCGATTCCATTCGCCGTCCGATCACATCGGCGGCGCGGATGTTGTTGAGTCTCTCCGATGCCGTATTGATCCTCAACACCGTGGCATTGGCGTCGCAAATCCACAAACCATCGTAAGAGGATTCGATGATGGTATCCAGTTCTCGAGAAAATTCCTGAAACGTCATCATTTTCTGGATAATATGATTCATTTCCGTACGATTTTCCAGAACGCATACCGCGCTGGGAGATGAAGGCCGGGAAGAACCGATGGCGTACAGATTGGCCAAATAATGCTCCCGCTGTCTCTGGACGTTGAGGTTCAGAAAATTCTGCCGGGTTGTGAAAACCTGAAGCAGTGATGATTTCAATTCAGGAAATACTTCTTCAAATTGCATACCAATGCCAAGATCGAACTGTCTTGTCGCCGCAGGATTTAAGTATGCAATGCTTCCGGATGGGTATATCAGGATGACGGCATCCCGAATACCGGCCAGCAGATCGGGGAAGAAGGATTCCTCATGATGCAGAGAAAGGGGCATCACCGTAGTTCGATCGTGAAACATGAGCTTTTTCCCATAATTTATATAACGGAGTACCGGACAGGAAAACACATCCAGATTGTGCGTCATGAATGGTTGTGTGTATCGTGTAAAATCATATGCGGTATTGCATAAAAATGCAAATCCGCATTTTTTGGGCGGGGATGGGGGGCAAGAGGTGACGATCAGGAAGTAAAAAAACGCATGATGTCGAGTCGTCACTCTCACATACAGGGCATCCTGGTTTATGACCGTTCAAGATATACACAATGCCCCCTGTTTCTGGTACGTTCTTTGCAAAAAAGTCTTCCAATTGCCGTAAAACACGCGGTGGATATGAATGCGTTTCGAGCGACAGCTCGATTGGGTCAAACAACCAGTAAGGAGAATCCGAATGAATACGAAAGAACAGGAGCTTTTGCAGCTCAGAAAACAGCACATTCCCCAGGGGCCGTTTCACGCGACGCCGGCATTTATCCGCGAGGCCAGGGGCGCGGTCATGATTGATGTGGATGGCCGCGAACTGATTGATTTCGCCGGCGGTATCGGCGTCAACAATGTCGGTCACTGCCATCCCAGGGTGGTTGCCGCCATTAAGGATCAGGCGGATAAATATATCCATACCTGCTTTCATATCGCCATGTACGAGCCTTATGTGCAATTGGCCGCCCGGCTGAACGCTCTCGCTCCCGGTGATTTCAGCAAAATGACCATGTTCGCCAACAGCGGCGCGGAAGCAGTCGAAAATGCCGTCAAAGTGGCCCGGTACGCCACAGGCAGACCGGGAATCATTTGTTTTGAAAACGGATTTCATGGCCGAACCCTCCTGACCATGACCCTGACCAGCAAGGTGAAACCCTACAAGTTTGGTTTTGGCCCGTTTGCACCAGAAGTCTATCGGATGCCCTATGCATACTGCTACAGATGCCCATTCGGGCTGACCTATCCCGGTTGCAATACGGCCTGCGCCGACTATCTGGAAGATTTTTTCACGGCCTATGTCGCGGCTGAAACAACCGCCGCCGTAATTGCCGAGCCAATTCAGGGCGAAGGCGGTTTCGTGACGCCACCGCCGGAATATTTCCCGAAACTTCAGAAAATCTGTCAGAAATACGGTATCGTACTGATTATTGACGAAGTACAGACCGGATCTGGCAGAACCGGCAAGATGTTCGCCATTGACCACTGGAATGTCGCGCCGGATATCATCACTCTGGCCAAGAGCCTGGGCGGCGGACTGCCTCTGAGTGCGGTGACCGGTCGCAGCGAGCTGATGGACAAACCGCATGTGGGCGGTCTTGGTGGTACGTACAGCGGCAATCCCATCGCCTGCCGGGCAGCACTGGCGGTGCTGGATGTTCTTTTTGAAGATCACCTTCTGGAAAAAGCCGAGGCATTGGGAAAAACGCTCATGACCCGGTTCAAGGCCATGCAGGAGAAATACGAAATCATCGGCGACGTTCGCGGCAAAGGGCCTATGATCGCCCTGGAATTGGTGAAGGACCGCGTTTCCAAAGCGCCCGCTACCGACGAGACCAAAAAGCTGGTGGCTTCCTGTTATCAGAAGGGGTTGGTGCTGATTTCCTGCGGACACAAAGGCAATGTCATCCGCACCCTGATGCCGCTGGTCATTACCGATGAGCAACTGGATAAAGGACTGGCGATTTTCGAGGAAGGTCTTTCCGAATTGACGAAATAATTGGTGACGATCAAATTTCAGACGCCTTCCCCAGTACGGTGGAAGGCGTCTGAGTCTAACTTATGAATCCGTAAGAGACTGAACCGGGTTATGGATTGAGTTTTTTCTTCTCGAGTTTTTCCTGTTTCTTTTCTTTGGCCGTTTTCTGGGGTTTTTTCTTGTCACTTTTCCGAATGTCTTTCGATTTGGACATGGCATTTCCTCCTGAAGTTAGAAATAATACCCGTTTCGGGCTTCTCCCCACTATGGGGCGGTTGACGCCTGCTCTACGCCAAAAATATTCTGCAGCAACTGCAACAAATCGGCCTTGCGGACCGGTTTGGTGAAAAAATAAGTGCAGCCGGCATCCATACACCGCTGCCGTTCTTCGGAAAAAGCGTGGGCGGTCAGGGCCACGATGGGAACAGGGTCTGAACCGCGCTCGTTTTCCGCCTGTCGAATCCGGCGAGTGGCCTCGAAGCCGTTCATCACCGGCATTTCCATATCCATCAAGATGATGTCGAACAGACCATTTGTCCAGAGGTCCAGCGCCTGTCGCCC
The DNA here is from genome assembly GCA_021778975.1 of Deltaproteobacteria bacterium. Lineage (GTDB taxonomy): Bacteria > Desulfobacterota > Desulfobacteria > Desulfobacterales > Desulfatirhabdiaceae > RAAP-1. The sequence goes on along the minus strand of JAJYBO010000142.1, from coordinate 1,846 downwards.
GTTTTCAGCCGTTTCAACATGAATCTGCGTGTTCTTCAAATAGGCTTCAACAATTTTCCGGTTGACCGGTACGTCATCCACCAAAAGCAGCCGGACGGCGGGCAGTGCACGCGACACCCCTGCAATATTCTCGATGGAGACGGCTTCCGGAGGCGCTTCAGCCTTGGGCAGTATCAGTGAAAAAATGAAGTTAGACCCCTGTCCGGGGGTACTTTCCACCCGAATGCTACCCCCCATTTTTTCAATCAGCCGTTTTGTGATGGCAAGCCCCAGACCCGTACCGCCGTATTGTCGGGTGATGGATGCGTCCGCCTGCACGAAACTCTCAAAGATTTCGGACTGTTTTTCGGGCGCAATGCCGATGCCGGAATCCTGAACTTCGATTTGATACCGATTTAAGGTGTTGCCCGAATCTGGCGATATCATTTCTATTCTGATGAAACCTTTGGACGTGAATTTAAGAGCGTTGCCTAAAAGATTCATCACAATTTGCTGAATGCGGATGGGATCGCCCATCAGATATTGGGGAACATCCGCAGCGACCCTGCAGCTCATTTCTATCCCCTGCTGCCGGGCGCGATGCGACAAAATGGCCACCACCCCTTCCAGTAATTTCCGGATATCTATAGAAACGCTTTCCAGCGTCAATTGACCGGCTTCAATCTTGGATAAATCCAGAATATCATTGATTAGCGCCAGAAGCAATTCTCCAGAACTTTTCAATGTCTGTAAATAATCTTTCTGTTCATCCGTAAGGGATGTTTCAGACAGCAGCTCGGCCATACCGAGAATAGCGTTCATGGGCGTTCGTATTTCATGGCTCATCCGGGCCAGAAAATCGCTTTTCAACTGGCTGGCCAGCTCTGAAAGTTCTTTGGCCGCCTTCATGGACTGGATTGATACCATGGCGCGGGTCAGCGTCAGACGGAAAAACATTGTCCAGTCCTGAGATTGCCGGAGTTTGAGCAGACTGAGAACCATCAACTGGCTGAGCAACAACCCGCACAGTGTCAGCGGGGATATAAAAATACCGGTTTCATGAAACAGCCCCCAAGCCCCTCCCCATAAACCTGTGGCCAGGATGCCACAGGTCGCAAGCCCGGCAATACCGCTGGTGAACGCAAGGCCCATGGCGACAAGCATTCCGGCGCCAATGACAGCCATGAGCTGAAATCCGTCAATCCATGCTGGTTCGGAAACATACGCAGTTTGAAGAATGGTGTCAACAGCACTGGCATGAACCATAACCCCCGGGCAAAAAGGCGACATGGGGGTTGCGACGGCATCCTTGAGGCCAGACGCAATCAGCCCGACAAATACCACGCAACGGTGCAGAATTTCCGGAGAGACCCGGTTGTTGAGAACATCGTCCGCGGAAATGCAGCCACTGACATTTGGGCGCGGATAATAGTGAATCAGCATGTCGCCGGCGGCGTCCACAGGAATGATATAGTCTCCTGCTTGCAGGGATTGCAGACCGCTGCGCCCCATTCGGACAATCGGCGTTATCGGATGCGATGCGTCCGGACTGAGCGCGACGAGCAAGGTTGCCAGTGCAAGACTGGGGAATATGTCGTCATGACATCCGACGAGCATCGGGATGCGCCGCACCACGCCATCCGCGTCACCGATGGCGTTGATGAAACCGTAGCCGGCGACGGCTTTTTCCAGTTGGGACAGGGGACATTCGACGGCATCCGCTCTGGGCAGGCAGGCTTTGAGCGATGGAAAACCCGGACGTGTCTGGACGGTTGGATGCAGCGGGCGGCATCCTGGTTTTTGTTGGGTGGAAGACGGAGTGAACTGTAGCGGAAATCCTGCGACATAAGGCCCTTCGGAAAGCGTG
>JAJYBO010000141.1 GCA_021778975.1 Deltaproteobacteria bacterium | reverse complement strand
CTCATGATTCCCGATTTTATCTCATCATTGATGACGCCCATGAACTCGATACCGAAACCCTGACCCGGCTGAAGCATCTGTCCACATTCAATCACAATGGTTTTTTCCCCATTGTCATGGTGTTCGTGGCGCATCCATCTTTTCTGCGGGGGCTTCAGACACCGGCGCTGAATTCTCTGAATCAGCGTATCAAGAGGCGGTATGAACTGTCTCGCTTCAGTTTTGAAGACACGAAAAATTATATCTATTTCCGAATGCTGAAATCCGGCGCCGCCGGCGTACCGGTGTTTCAGGAAGAAACGCTCCAGAAAATCTACGAATACAGCGGCGGCGTCCCGCGGCTGATCAACAATATCTGTGATACCTGCCTCCTGATTGGCGCTTCCAGAGAATTGACCACCATTCATCCATCCATCGTGGATGACGCCAGAAGTCTGGTCGAAGGCAGCCTGACCGGAACCGAAGCGACACCAGACATAGAGGCAAAAACAGAAGCAGGGATAGAACCAGAAGCGGAAGCTGCCTCAGAAACGAACACTCCACCAGAAATGGCTCTGGCATCGGAAACGCTTCTGGCAAAAGAAACCCCCAGGCCATTTGTCACAATATCCGAAGATCTGCCGGACGAAACCGACGGCCTCGAATCCGATAGTGGCTTGCGTGAACTGGATTCCACCAACGATAGTGGTAATGTTGGTGATACGCACATATTACCGCCACAGCGTTCCGGCATTGCCTCAAAAATTGGATTTGCAGCACTGACAGTGGTGCTGGCCATCGTTTTTATGATTTGCGGCGCCATGTTGTCTCAATGGTTCCAAGGCGCCCATCTGACCATCGGATCGCTTTTACCCGGCAAACCCCATACCAATACACAACCTGCAGCGGCGCCCACAGAATCCAAAGCCGCCCCCCAGGCGTCAGCCCCCATCTCAACGGCGCAGAAACCGCCAGCATCTTCGCCGCCTGAAAAAAACACTACCCCCGCCCCAGCGCCAACATTGAGGGATGAAACCGATTCCACTTCTCCTCCCCAAACGGTGCCAGGTGATTCCACATCTCGGACAGATACCACTCCACCGACCACAGACAAAAGTCCATCTGTTCCAGCGCATCCTGCGGAGACATCTTCTCCCGTAATGCCCCCAACGCCCGGAAAGCCGGAAGCGCCTGCCGAAACATCTCTTAAAAAGGCGGAAACCTTATCCGCGGCATACCCGTTTTCCATTCGATCCTCCAGTTATCAGCAACCCAGTCATGCAGTGCAGGAAATGTCCGATTTTCGGAAGAAAGGCCTCCTGACCTATCTGGTCGAAATCAATCTGGGGGATATGGGGAATTGGTGGCGTATTTATGTCGGTTCTTATGCCACAGCAGCAGAAGCCCAGCACATAAAGGCAAAGTTCGGGATGTCTCACGCCGTTGTCGAAAAAACGCCCTATGCCTGTCTTGTCGGCGATTACGCCAGTGAATCGGATATCCAGACTGTATTTGAAAAACTGAAACAAAGTGGTTTTTATCCCTATGTGATCCAGAAAGATAAAAATCACTTTCTGTTGTATGTCGGCGCTTACAAAAACAAGAATGAAGCGGAATCATTGCATCGGGAACTTCAAGATAAAAGTTTCAAAAGCCAGATCGTAACAAGATAGGATGGATATTTATTTTCTGGCTGATTATCTGCATACAGGGTGATATTATGAGTATATGGGAAGAAGCTTATTCCAAACACAAGGAAGGCAATCAGGTATTGGCTCCGGGGCCGCCGGCGACACCGGAAAACGTTTCGGCCTCTCCCCATCGGCTGATACCGCCGGCTGCCGGCGGTTCTTTTGAAGACCTGTACCAGCAGATCGGAAAATCGCGTCAGTCCGTCTCATCTTTTTCACAGGAAGCGATGCCGGAAGCCCCCCGTATGGTGTCGTCGCCCCCTGCACAACCTGAAACCGCCCAACCATTAAAACCAGAAATGGCAAAATCTGCTCTGGCGAAACCCGACCTGACACCGCCTGGTCCAGCGCGGTCTGAGCCAGCCCTCCCACTGGCGCCGCTCAAGTCGTCAAAAATGCGGTTTAGCCCCAGAATTCCCTCGGACAAACTCTCGACACCGTATCCGGCCATTCTATCCAAAATAAGCAACCAGCTTTCGGATATCTGGGGAAATATTCTGGTCGAAACCAAACAGTCGGTAGAAGCATTGCTGATTTGCGGCGCCACGCGAAAAGAAGGCAACACGTTTATTTCCTTTCATCTGGCCATGTTCTTGTCCAAAGAATACAACATGAAAATTCTGTATGTAGATACAAACCCCAATCACGCCGTTATCCCCAAAATCAAAAACCTGCCGGGGTTTTACACCTTTGTATCCGGAAAGAGCGACCTTGCCTCCCTGATTGTGGAGACGGAATATCCAGGGCTGTATCTGCTGCCGTCCGGCTCCGGAAAATCCGCTCAGAATGACGGAGCGGCCATGTTGTCCAGAGACCCCATCGAAGCGCTGGTGCAGTATTGCAGACAGCATTTCGACATTACCATCATTGATGGTCAGCCAATCACCATGAGCCCTGTCATGATCGAATTTGCACGGGTGGTGGACATGACGGTGCTGGTATGCCGGTATGGGTATTCCCGGCGAGAAGTCTCCAGAATGGCGATTGACAAACTCCTGAAATTCGGGGTGAACTCCATCGGCGTGATTTTAAACGACCGTCAGTTCCCTATACCGCAAAAACTGTACAAACTGATGGGATAAGGCATGGACACGAACGCCCCTGGCACACGGACAATACTTCACGTCATTGATGCGCTGAATATCGGCGGCGCCCAGGCATTGATAGAACTGCTGGCGGCCAAAACGCCTCGAAACCGCTATCGCACCCTCGTGTGCGTCCTTCAACCCGATACGACCGTTCTGCCCCGAATCGAATCCGCAGGCGTTACGGTGTTCTGCTTCAATCGTCACAGACCCGGCATTGCCCGCCCCGCGGATTTCATTTCATATTTTTATTCGAACATTCGGGATATGGTCCGCATCTGTCGTGAATACCATGTGGATGTTATCCACTGTCATCTGTCAGATGCCGAGTTTGCCGGCATCATCGCTGGATGGTGCTGCAATATGGAACGCATCGTGACCACCGTCCACTATCCGGCGTTGCTGCCGGATCGAAAATCGGGGGATATCCGCAATCATCTCAGGATATGGATGACCCGTCTGCTGTATCGCCGGGCCCATACGGTCATTGCCGTGTCCGATGATGTGGCGGAAAAACTCCATACGGTTTTTGGCCTTTCGCTTTCCCGCATCCGCGTCATTATCAACGGCATGGATGTGGATACATTCCATCAGACGCTGCCGAAACCCGATCTGCTGAAATCGCTTTCCGTGATGCGGGGACAACGGTTGATTACGTCCGTGGGCCGTCTCATGCCGCCCAAAGGGCATCGTTACCTGATTGACGCCATGCCTGCCATACGCAGAGGTTGTCCCGACGCGAGGCTGATACTGGCCGGAGACGGCGATCTCAGAAAACCGCTCGAAAATCGGGTGCAAGAACTGGGGCTGCAGGACGCGGTTTCTTTTATGGGAAGTCGCCATGACATCGCCGATATTCTGGCGATTACCGATATTTTTGTACTGCCTTCGGTATCGGAAGGCACGTCACTGGCGCTTTTAGAGGCCATGTCAGCCGCCAAACCCATTGTCGCTACCGATATTCCGGGAAACAGCGCCATCTTACGGCATCATGTCAACTGCCTTCTGGCGCCGCCCGCGGATCCGGAACGCCTGGCGGACGCGATCCTTCAGTTGCTGCAAGATATGCCGGCAGCGGCGCGTTACGGCGAAAACGCATATCAGGATGTATGTCGGCATTACCATATAAATCAAACCCTGTCCCAACTTATGGACATTTGGGGATAACCCCGCTGTTTCAACATCTTTTTCATTATCGGACACATCCATGACCAGAATTGCAGTCACCGGTTTCAGAGGCGTTCCGGCCACATGGGGCGGTATCGAACACCACTGCGAGAATTTATATAGCCGGCTAGCCCAAAAAGGCTACGACATCACGATATACGCCCGAAGCTACTACACGCCCCAAGAGATTTCCACATATAAAGGAATGCGGGTTAAACGTCTGCCGACGCTAAACTACAAATATTCCGATGCGCTGCTGCACACCCTGATATCGGTATATCACATTTTGTTCACCCGGCCGGATATCGTTCACTTTCACGGCATCGGTCCCTGTTTTTTCAGTTGGATTCCCCGTCTTTTCAAACCACAAGCCCGGGTATTTTTCACATGCCATGGTATAGACTGGCAACGCAAAAAATGGCCATGGTGGGCCTCGAAGCTGATGTATCTGGGAGAGTTGAGCGCCGTTCATTTCCCTCACCACCGTATTGTGGTGTCTAAAGACCTTCAGGCATACTTCAAGAATACACATGGAATTTCAACGAATTACATCCCAAACGGCATCACGCCCAAACCCGCAAGGCGTCCTCAATCCATCCTGAAGTGGGGGCTTTCGGAACACTCCTATTTCCTGTGCGTGGGCCGTATGGTGCCGGAAAAACGGATAGAGGACATCATCAATGCCTATCGGCTGAAACCCAGAAAATGTTCCCTGGTCATTGTCGGCGATAACGCGGCCGCCGGACAATATATGCCGCGGCTGCATCAGGCTGCAGGCAATACGGCATCCATCATTTTTACCGGCTACCAGTATGGCGCTGTTCTGGAAGAACTTTATACGAACACCGCCGCGTTCATTGCCGCATCGGAACTGGAAGGGCTTCCCATCACCCTGCTCGAGGCGTTGTCTTACGGCGCTATGTGTGTTACAAGCGCCATTGCTCCGCATCGGGAACTGACAGCGCCGCTGCATGGACCATCCTTTCCGGTTGGAGATATTCACGCACTGGCTTCATTGATGGATTCGGTCGAAACCATGTCCGAGACACAACGAGAATACTTTGGAAAAACCGCTATTGATATGATTACCCGACAGTTCAACTGGGATTCTGTTTGCGACGCGCATCATCTTCTGTACCAAAAATCCCTGTCGGCGCTGTAATTTCAGACAAATTCCCATGATATCCGGACAGAGGCTATGTATTCACAACGTGGAATAACCCGAAGGCTCGAACTGCTGCTGGATGTTTTACTAACAGAATGCGCTTTTATCTGCGCGTACGTCGTCAAAATGTATATGCCGCTCGGTCCCTATGGAGGGCTTATCGCCTCATCCAATTACCCGTTGCTGCTGCTGCTCATCACCATCATCTGGTATGTCAGTCTCGATATCATATCGCACCGGTCCAGCTATAGAAGCCGGTTATCGGTTTCCATCCTCCGAAATGTCTTCTACCTGGTCAGCATCAACACCGTGCTGCTCGTCTTGTGCATGTACCTGTTCAAGATTTCGGATATCAGTCGTATTCTGATTTTGTTCTTTTTCATTCTGGATATACTCTTTCTTCATTTCAGCCGCTGGGGTATGCAGCAGATCATCGCCTCCCGGTGGAACAAGGATATCTATCATCGCTACATACTCATTATAGGCAGCCGCGCCACGGCCAAAGAACTGATACGCATGGTTGCCAATCATCCGGAAACCAGCATCCAGATTGTCGGGTGTGTGGATCTATATTCGGAAGATGTCGGCAACACCGTGTGCTGCGATGTCCAGATTATCGGCGCCATGGATGACCTGCGTGACATCCTGCTGAACCGGATCATTGACGAGGTATTGATTGCAATGCCGATGAACGAGATCAACAATTCCGAATGGTATTTGTCGTTAATCAATACATTCGGTATCACGATCCGCATCATCCCTTATTGGTATATCCGGAAATACATGTCCATTCAGCCCGGCGCACATGATTTTCAGGTCGAGCGTTTTTTATCGGAACCGGCGCTGGTTCTCAGTACGGTGCAGGAAAAAGAAGACGCCATGATTTTGAAATCCGTCATGGATTACACGCTGGCTGCTTTCATTCTTTTCGTGACCTCTCCCATATTTTTGATTTTTGCCGTCAGCATCAAGCTGTGTTCTTCGGGACCGGTATTTTACAAGCAGCTTCGGTGTGGGCAGTATGGACGAAAATTTCATGTATATAAATTTCGCACGATGGTGAAAGACGCCGACAAAATGCGCGATGAACTCGCTGCATACAACGAAGCGGACGGGCCTGTTTTTAAAATGAAGAGAGATCCCCGTATCATCCCTTATGTCGGCGCATTTCTACGAAAAGTCAGTCTGGATGAACTTCCTCAGTTCATCAACGTACTGCGCGGCGAAATGAGCATTGTAGGCCCCAGACCTCCCATTCCCGAAGAGGTCGAAAAATATGAGCTGTGGCAGCGAAGGCGTCTGTCCATGAAACCAGGGATTACCTGCACCTGGCAAATTCAACCCCAACGTAATGCCATATCCTTTGACCAGTGGATGAGCATGGATCTGGACTATATTGACCGATGGTCCTTATGGCTGGATATCACGCTGATCCTGAAAACACTGCCTGCCATCGTTTTTGCGCGAGGCAGGTAACAACATAACGGTATAACAGGAGAACCCAACGTATATGATCAAGGCTTCCAGTTTGAAAAGAGGTAGTGTTGTTGCCATTAACCAGCAGATTTACATGGTCAAACATGTTGATGTCAAGACACCGTCCGCCCGCGGGGCGCTGACGCTGTACAAAATCCGACTGATGAATGTTCAGAACGGCCAGAAACTCGATCAGTCCTTAAAAGGGAATGATATGCTCGAAGATGTCGAATTGAGTCGCCGACCGGTTCAATTCATTTATAAGGAAAGTAATGCCTATACCTTCATGGATACCGAGGATTACAATCAATACACATTGAACGAAGAAAGCCTCGAAGGTCAAATTCCGTGGCTTACCGATAACCTGGACGGCATTACCGCACTGCTGAATGACGGAAGAATTATCTGTATCGAACTTCCGGCTACCGTACAGCTCGAAATTGTGGAAACCGCACCAGCCATCAAAGGCGCCACTGTAACCGGTAGAACCAAATCCGCCACTCTTTCCAATGGCGTTGTCATTCAGGTTCCAGAGTATCTGGCCGCCGGTGAGGTCGTAAAAATCAACACAGAAACGGAAAAATACATGTCACGCGCCTGAATGTCATGACTGCTGGCGTTTTTGAATTGACAACAGCAGTGTATTTTTCTATTTTTCACCCCAATTGGCGCCCTGGTAAAAAGTCAAAATCGAACCGCTTCATAAAATGTTCGGATCCAGGCCGCGCAAATTCTAAAGAAAGGGGGGATATATCATTTTTTCATCACTGATTGAAGCACAGCAGAACAGCTCCGATACAGGTATGGATCGGCGTGAGTTCTTAAAAATAGGCGCTGTGGCGGCCCTTCTGGGCCTGTTTCCCGATACCGCGATGGCGGCAATCGCCAGAAAAGCGAAACACGCCAAAGTGGTCAAAGCGAAGGCGGCGGCGACAAGAGCGCTGCATTTCTACAATCTCCATACAGGAGAGAAAATGGATGTGGCCTATTTTACACGGGGAAAGTATTCACATGCAGCGCTGAAGGACATCAAT
>JAJYBO010000140.1 GCA_021778975.1 Deltaproteobacteria bacterium | reverse complement strand
ACCGATGTCGAAAGGGTCTCCAGATCGAAGACCTTCAACTCCCGGCCCATCGGGACCCTGAGCCACAGTTCCATTTTATTGAGGTGAAGCGCCGCGGCCATTTGCTGAAGCAGTCGGGTGACGTTGGCCCGATACGTCGGATCCACCAGCCCCCAGTCAATCACCACCCCTCCAGCGTCCGCGGATTTCAATTGGGTAATCAACTCCGTGATAAAGCGCTGGCGCCGGGCATCCGGCCCGTTGGCGAGATTCTCGACCGGTTCCGGCGTCCACTGGTCATCCACCAGGTTCGTGAGCAGCGGCAGCAGCACAATTCCTTTTTTCCGGGCCAGCGCCTGGAGTTTTAAATCCGGCCTGGCGACCATCGCGCCGTTTCCGTCCACCAGCGTCAGCCACTCCGGGCATACATGCGTCAGTTGATCTTCATGCGCTTTGAACGACAACATGCTGTTGGGATCCCATGAAACGTAAAATCCCAGGTATATTTGTTTTGAAGCCGTCGTCCCGGACAGCGCTTTTGCAGAGGCCGCGGCCCTGGAAGTTCTGACCTTCAACGCACGGGTAAATTCACGCCATATGGGTTTGGGCGAAAGTTTGTGCATCAGGGATTCTTTTTTCTGAAGCACCTTGAGCCGGTCTTTCAATTGCTGCACCGATGGCGGCAACTGAAGTTTCGACATGACAAAAAGAGATTGCACAAATACGACGGAACCAATGAAAACAATGACGCCAGCCAGAAACATCGCCAGGCGAAGCCTGGGCCAGCGTTTCCCCTTTTTATCTAAAAATATGAAATTATCCTTATCGGAAGCGGGAGACATACCTTGCCTCTTGTACCCTGCATATTTAAAGAGAAGTGAATGACGTTGCAGATTTCCCCGTGCTGCAACGGGATGATGTTACCTCAAACCAGCACGGATTGGGATGTAAAATTTTCAATAATGTCACGGGTGGTTCGCAGCGTGGATGCAGAAAGCAGGCGGCTGGCGTAATCCTCGGCGACAGGCAGGCTGAGACTGCAAATAGTTTTCTGAACGGACGGCAGAAACTGGGGCGCGATACTGAGCACCCGAATGCCGATGCCGATAAGAAAGGGAATGTAGGCCAGCTCATGCGCCATTTCGCCGCAGATAGAGACTTCTTTGCCCTGATGCGCCGCGGCGCGAGTAATCCTGGCCAGTCCCCGAAGCACCGATGGATGTGACGGCTGATAATATTCCGCCACCTTTTCGTTGGTGCGATCCACCGCCAGCATATACTGGACAAAATCGTTGGTGCCGATGGAAAAGAAATCGGCCTGCGCCGCCAACTCGTCCATAATTTCCAGCACGGACGGCAGCTCGATCATGACACCAATCCGGGGCGACGGGTGATGCGGCGCATGGATCCGTTCCAGTTCATTCAGGCAGCGCATGACGTGGTGGCGGGCTTCCTGAAATTCATCTATCGAAGAAATCATGGGAAACATGATTCGAAGCGCTCCGGCATCCGCGCCGGCGCGCAGCACTGCCTTGATCTGCTGCTCAAAAACATCCGGATTCTTTAGAGAAAAGCGGATTGACCGCAACCCCAGCTCTGGGTTGGACTCCGCGGTGGCGTCGGTATAGGACAGCACCTTGTCGCCACCAATATCCAGCGTGCGGATGGTCACCGGCTTATCCGGCATTGCATCGAAAATGCGCCTGTAAATGAGATATTGTTCCTGTTCCGACGGAAAATTGGAGCGAATCAGAAACGGAAATTCAGAACGGTACAGACCAACGCCCTCGGCCTTGAGACGGCTGGCCAGTTCCAGCTCTCCCAGCAGATTGATAATCGCCATCAGATGCACGGGTTCGCCATCCTGGGTTTGTGTCGCCGGCAGCATATCGTCCGCCAGCAGCGATGTCACGGTTCTGGCCTGATTCCGCTCCTCGAATTGCTGAATGACGACATCGGACGGATTCACATAGATATTGCCGATATCCGCGTCCATCAACATCGGTGTCGCCTCCGGCAGCGCCAGAAGCTCCGGCCGATCGGCAATCACCATCGGAATGTGCATGGATCGGGCTAAAATCGAAACATGCGATGTAACGCCGCCACTGACCAGAATGATACCCGCCACATCTTCGGAGGCCAGCTTCAGGATATCCGACGGATAAAGCTCACGGGCGATCACCACGCGTCCGCCGCACACCGCCGGCGCATCTATATCCAACTGCCTGAAATTGGAAAGAATGCGACCTGTCAGATCTTCCATGTCATTGACTTTTTCACGCAGATACATATATGGGCTGGATGCAAACATCGAAATGTAATGCCGCGCCACGATACGCACCGCTTCAGGCGGCGTCACCCCTTTTTCGATATGGGACGTGATCTCGTGAATGAACCGTTCATCCTTCAGAATCATGAAATGCGCCGTGAAAATGAGCGACGCGCTTTCAGGAAGCCGTTCCGCGACGCGGGACTGAAGCTCCTGCAACTGATTCTCCGTCAACTGAACGGCCCTGTGAAAATGTTTCAGGGTATAACCAGCGTCAGCCTCCGAAGGTTCCGAGAGCAGCCAGTCAATACGTTTATTGAATATGGTCGAAAGCGCCCGCACATAACCGCCGCTCGCGCTTTCGCCCCGGATGAATTTCAGTTGCGACGCCGCAGATGTATTCTGAATTTCGGATGTCCCCTGGGGATTCATTTCCATCAGCAGACGGGCGTTTTCGATGGCGCTGGCCAGTTGAGAGGCCGCGGCCCGAAGGGCCATCACATCCACATCGTCAAAATAGTTCCGCTGTTCATGCTGCACCACCAGAACACCGATATTCTCTGCCCCTTTAGAGATGCGAACGGATAAAAAACTTTCAAACCGATCTTCCCCGGAGCCTTCAAAATATTTGAACTGGGGATTGCGGCTGGCGGACCCTTCACAAACCGGCTGCTGTTTGACCAGCGTACAGCCCACCAGCCCTTCCCCCGGTTTCATCCGGATCTGTCCGACAGCATCCGGATTCAGGCCGACCGTCGCCGCCAGTACGAGTTCTCTGGCGTCCCGGTCGAACAGATATATGGAACACACATCCGCCGACAGATGGTCCGCCACCATCACAGCGGTGCGCTGCAGAAAATTCCGGATATTGCTGCTGGCCGTCAGAAGCGCCGCCAGATCACCGATATCGCATAACAGATTCAGATGATCTCGATTTTTGGATTTTGTCACCATAAACACCCACGACGTTGAATCGTCACCCCATAATAAAAAAACCGGAAGCCGCCGCTTTCAGCGTCTTCCGATCCCTGATGGCCGATCTGAATTTTTCGGTTAGCCGCGCCGCTGAAGCCAGACGTTTGCCATCAGCAGACCGCAAATGGATTTGGCGTCCTGAATGACACCGGTATATATCATTTCCAGCGCCGCCGGAAACGCTACCTCATGTACTTCCAGCACCTCATCCACATCCAGGTTCTGGGATGCAGGCGCCAGGTCTTCCGCCAGAAAAATGTGAATGCGCTCGTCGGAATACCCCGGCACCGGCGTGATTTCTCCCAGCGGTTGCCAGGAGGACGCCTGATAGCCGGTTTCTTCAATGAGTTCCCGCTGCGCGCACACAAGCGGCGATTCGCCCGGATCCAGCGTCCCGGCCGGAATTTCCCAGATCGTACCGCCAGCGGCATAACGGTATTGCTGAAGCATAATCACGGAATGGTTTCGGGTCAATGGCACCATGGCCGCGGCCCCCGGATGGCGGATCATGTCGAGTTTCATGCGTTTGCCATTTGGCAGCGTAATGGTTTCCTGTAAAACTTTAAAGACTCTTCCCTGATGAATCAGATCCTGCTGGTGAATTTGAGTGGTCATGTACAGCTCCTGCAATATAATTCAAATGGATAGCGACAGGTAACCTCATGGAAAGAACCGTGACGTCCGTTTCACGAGGTTTTTACAGACCGGCGGTACGGGGTAAGACAGGAAACCGCCAGCTCCGGATCATCGGTAACGATACCGTCAACCCCCATTTCCACCAGTCGAATCATATCTTCCGGGTTGTTGACGGTGTATGGAAAAACATGAATTCCCGACTGGTGCATGGCTTCGATATCCGATTGTTTCAGGGATTCATGATGGGGATGCCATGAAAAAACGTTGAGGCGGGTACACAAATCCACAATGTCATGCGGAACGGTTCGGTTCGTAATCAGCGCATATTCCGGATGGACCGGAAGCGCCGCGATATTTTCGAGAAAACCGGGGTGAAAACTCGACACCAGGACAGTGTCTATCAACTGCATCCGGCGGATCATTGCGACAACCTGACGTTCGATGGCGTCTTCGGGAGCATCCGTCTCCCATGCGGTGGATTTGATCTCGATATTGACCAGCACACCGGATGTTGCAACAAGCGCCAGCGTTTCCTCCAGCGTCGGCAGCGGCTCTGCTGAAAAGCGGTTATCAAACCACGTTCCGGCGTCTAGCCGGCGCAGTTCATGAAGCGGCGTTTCACGGACAATACCACTGCCGCTGGTAGTGCGGTCGAGGGTGTCGTCATGAATGACAACGACGCCGCGGTCTTTGCTAAGGGTAACGTCCAGTTCGATCATGTCCGCACCTGCCGCAACCGCCGCTGAAAAAGAAACCAGGGTGTTTTCGGGAAATCTGGCCCGGTATCCCCGGTGCCCGACAACGGCCGGAAAGGTCAGGCGGCGCATGGCTCAGATCCGCCGATGGTACGTATCGTCATACCTGTCCTGAAGATAGACACCGGTAAATTTTTCTTTGCCCGCGGTATCGAACCACTCGTATCCCAGGTTTCTGCACCGAGGACAGGCGTTGCGAGGCACATGCACCGCCAGTATCCGGCGCCCTCCGTCCGCTGAAGAATCAATCTTATAGACGCCGCTGCACTCGGAACATATCCGCAGCGTTTCAAACTGTTTTTCGGTGATGTTATCGGTATCGTAATAAATACTGCGGGTGCGTTCCGAAAACGACTGTCCTTTTTGAACCAGCGCCATGATGCTGTCGCGGCGCCGCCAGTTGGACAAAACCTGCTCACCGGTTCTCTGAATGCTGCGGGTGACGGTCGGCGACTGCTGAAGGCGCTCCGGATCATACCCCGGTTCTGTAACCCCGCTGTAATCAATGCCCGCCATTGCTAAAATGATTCCCAGATTGACATAGGGCAACGCCCCCTCGATGGAATAGCCGCCTTCGAGGACAGCGATGTCGGGTTTCAGCAGATGCGTCAGCTCCGCATAGCCATGCGCGGTAAAATTCATGTTGGTGATGGGGTCTGTAAAGTGATTGTCCTGCCCTGCGGAATTGATAATGATATCCGGCTTGAACTCTTCGAGAATGGGCGTCACCACATTGCGGATGGCATACAAAAACCCCTCTTCACATGTTTCGGGCGGCAGCGGATAGTTGATGGTGGCGCCGATGGCGGTTGGCCCCCCCATTTCGTTGGGGAACCCCGAACCCGGATAGAGGGTTCTGCCATCCTGATGCAGGGAAATAAAAAGTGTATCGGGATCATGCCAGTAAATATCCTGGGTGCCGTCACCGTGATGGCAGTCCGTATCCACAATGGCCACCCGCCGGATCGGATAGGCCTTCCGCAGATATTCGATCATGATGGCCTCGATATTGATGTTACAGAAGCCTCTGGCCCCATGAACCACCCGCATGGCGTGATGGCCGGGAGGACGCACCAGGGCGAATCCGCGCTCCACCCGTTTGTCCATCACGGCTTTTGCGATGGTCTTGGCGCCGCCCGCGCTGATGAAATGAGATTCCGTCGTGACATCCGCCACATCCGGAACACAAAAATGCACCCGCTGCACGTCTTGATGGGTAATTAGCTCGGGTTTATATTCCTGAATTCCCTCGATATCAAGGATACCTTCCTCGAAAACCTGATCCTGGGTATATAAAAGACGTTCTTCTCTCTCTGGATGCGTGGGGCTGATGGCCCAGTCAAAGGCCGGAAAAAAGACAAGCCCTGTGGTGTGTCTGGCTTTCAGCATGAATCACTCCGTCCATGAACCCGCAAACCCCGACAATATCAGCACGGATTCACCAAGTTACGCCCGCTGTTGGAATTCGTTGACAGCCAACCGGATTGGCGAATCGGTCAGCGCCCACAACTTTCTGTATGCTATTATTTATAGGGAATTTGGTCAATGCAAAAAAGCCCCCCCAACTGAAACCAGGAGTTCTTTCATATATCTTGCAAATATCATTGAAGGGGTATCCACCGACATGATATAGGGGCGATAGAAGATTTTTTTAAAAAATAAACTTTTAAAAGACCGATGTGTTCGTTCCCGGATATAGGGCAATGGACATATTGACGTTATTATTCCATGCTCTCAAAAGATATCACGCTCATCAATGAACTGGGGCTTCACGCCAGACCGGCGGCGCAAATCGCCAAAGTCGCGGCCACCGCCGTTTCGGACGTCTGGATACTGCAGGATGACGAACAGGTAAACGCCAAAAATATCCTGGATATTTTATCGCTGTACTGCCCCAAAGGCGCATCTATCCGATTTGTGGTAGAAGACGCCAAAGACAGCACCGTGCTGGACGCGCTTGCCACTCTGGTGGAAAATGGTTTTGGAGAATTGTCATGATAGATGTCGAACATCGGGAAATCATACTTGAAGGCATCGGTGTTTCTCCCGGAATATGTATCGGGAAAGCCTATCTGGTGGAACTCGACGGCCTGGATATCGTTGAAAAATACCGTATCCGGACATCCCAGACACCGGCGGAAATCAAACGTTTCAAACGCGCCGTCAAAAACGCCAAGGACGAGCTTCACGCCATCATCGAAACCACGCCCGAAGCGCTGCGCAAACATGCGGACATTCTCGAAACCCAGGTGATTCTGCTGAAAGACAAGCTGCTCTACGGCAAAATCATCGAGACTATCGAAACGGAACATATCAATTCCGAGTGGGCGCTCAAAAAAGTGGCGTCTTCCCTGAAGGCCATGTTCATGAGCATGTCGGATCCCTATCTGCAGGAGCGGGCGCTCGACATCGTGCATGTTTCGGACAAGATTCTGCATCATCTGGTAGGGGCCGAACAGGTCAATATCGCCAACATTGACAAACGGGTGATTCTGGTGGCGCCCGATCTGTCGCCGGCGCAAACCAGTCAGATCCAGCTTGAACGCGTTAAAGGATTTGTCACCGATCAGGGCGGCAGCGCATCCCATACCAGTATCATCGCCCGCAGCCTGGGCATTCCCGCGGTGTCCGGCCTGGAGCGCGTCACCCGGTCGGTCTGTAACGACGAGCTGATGATCGTGGATGGTATTGCCGGAACCGTGATCATCAACCCCACGGAGCAGACACTGGTATCCTACGAAGAACGCCGTATTCAGTTTGAATCGCAGATGTCGCTGCTCAATCGCCAGAGTCACCTGGATGCGATCACGCTGGATGGTCACCGCCTCTTCGTGATGGGCAATATCGAACTTCCGGAAGAAATCGTATCGGTGCTGGACAGAGGCGGTGACGGCGTCGGGTTGTATCGCACCGAATTTCAGTATCTGGGCAGACAGGATTTTCCGAGTGAAGAAGAGCTGTTCGAAAAATACAAAGACGTGGTGGAGGTCATGTCGCCTAAACCCGTCACCATCCGGACGCTCGACATCAACGGCGACAAGGCGCTCGAACAT
>JAJYBO010000139.1 GCA_021778975.1 Deltaproteobacteria bacterium | reverse complement strand
GTTCACGCCTTATGTGCCTCAGGCCAAACCCTATGCTTACGGACAGTTCGCCAATGTTGTGACCACCCTCGATCTGGATAGAAATTTTCGGCAGGGTGCTTTGGTTCGGCGGCCTTCAGATAATGCGGCACCGCGGCAAATGGCGTTCATTCAATGTGTGGGCAGCCGAGACTCCCGTATAGGGCATCTGTGGTGTTCCAAAATATGCTGTGGTGCATCACTTCGAATGGCGCGCCGGATTCAGTATCGCCAAGCAGACACCGAAATCACATTTTTTTACATAGATGTCCAGACCTTCGGCAAAAATTTTCAGACGTATTACGCCGACTGCAAAAAACGGATACGCATGATTCGGGCGATTCCGGCGGATATTCTCAGAACCGGTGACGATCGCCTGAACGTTTCGTATTTCGATCCGGATACGCAGGCCTATCAGGAAGCCTTGTTCGATATGGTGATACTTTCCATCGGGCTGGCGCCGTCCGAGAGCGCCAAACACCTGGGGGCTGTACTCAACATCGCTCCGGATGTGATGAATTACACCTGTGGTCCTAAATCGGTAGCCGCCATGCTCCCGAATGGCATTTTCATTGCCGGTGCGGCAATCGAACCCATGAGCATTGCAGAATCGCTCGATAGCGCGGCGGGCGCCGCGGATAGCATCTTTCAATACCTGACGACATTATAAAATATCCAGACGTTGTACCGGGTGCATCGTCAGAAATGGCGCATCTCAGGCTTTGCCGCACTGGCATTGCTGGATTTATCGGGACTTCATTACAGGTGATATTGTGAAAGAAAAAACTCTATTAATCGGAAACAGCGCTGTCGCCGCCGGAATTGCCAGATCGCTTCTCTCCAGAGACATTCCCGTAACGCTTGCCATTAAGGATCAGGATGCCGGTCTTCCATTGAGATCACTGATAGATTCTGCACCCCGGCTACTGGATATACGGATGAATACCCGCGTGCAGTCTTGCGCCGGAACCGCGGGTGATTTCCACATCGTTCTGGACCAGGGAGACCGGCGGTCACACACAGATTGTTCCTGCGTCGTCATTGCAGAAGATGTGGCGCTGACTTCCTGTATTTCTCACTACGGGCTGATACCGTCCGCCCATATTCATACCCTTTCGGATTTTTCTCAAAATTGTAAAGCCGGGGCGATTTCCCTGTCTGACATCAAAACAGCGGCGCTGCTTCTGGGGCTTGCCGTAGAAAGCCACCCGCATATCGCACAAGTCGCTATGGAAACCGCCCTGAATCTTCAGCGTGAACGCGGCGTCAATGCCTTTATTTTCACCCGGAATCTCAAGGTAGCCGATTTTGGTCTGGAAACATTGTACCGCAAGGTCAGGGATGTGGGCGTGACGTTCATTAAATTTTCCGATACATCGCCGATATTTGACCAGCAGCCAGATGGAACGGTGGACATATCGTTTACGGATGATATTACCCGAATGCCGTTTACCCTTCATGCGGATATGACCCTTGTGGACGAGGGGACATCTCCATCACCGTATGTTCGGGAGTTGTCGCGAATTTTGGGTCTGGATACGGATGCGTCCGGATTTTTGCAGGCGGACAATGTTCACCGCTGGAGCGTATTTACCAACCGCAGAGGAATTCTGGCTGTCGGCGGATCACGCGGTGTGTTCTCTGAAGCAGCGTGTTCCGATGACATTCATGCCGCGGTTCTGGCTGTCCAGTCGCTGATGACAGGCGCAGTGGCTGTGGCGGATCCCACGGCGGAAATTTTTTCGGGAGGATGTGTTCGCTGTCTGACCTGTTATCGGCTCTGTCCGTATCATGCCATCGTCTTGAACACGCGGCCGGTCATTGTCCGCGATGTATGCGAACGTTGCGGGCTGTGTGTGGCGGAATGCCCCCGAAAGGCCATCTCGATCGAAGACCTCACCGTACCGGCTATTTCCCAACACATTCAGCAAATACGGAACACCACATCAGCGTCTGCCGGCGTCCCCATGATCGTGGTCTTTGGCTGCCGCCGGTCCGCGGGGCAGGCGTTCCAGCAGGCAAAGTCGTCCGGCCTTTGGAATTCGGAAGGGGTTGCCGTCATCGAAATTCCATGCGCCGGCGGAATATCGTTAGAATATCTTCTGGCGGCGTTTGCAGGCGGGGCGGATGGCGTTGTGGTGTTTACCTGTCACGAAGGCAACTGCCACTCCGAGCGCGGCAATCTCATGGCTAAAAACCGGGTGGAACAGGTCCGGAATATACTTGAAAATATCGGTATGAAACCGGATCGAATCCTTCTGAAAACTATCGCCGCCAACATGTCTGCGGAATTGATGCAAACCGTTCAAGATTTTTCACGGCAAATAACCGATATCGGCGCAGACAGCCGGTGATCGCTCATCCTGAATACAGCTTATGCATCAGATTCATGACGGTTGCAGCCGTATCACCGTTTTTCACGTAGAGGATATCATCATGACACCATCTGAAGCCATTTCTATGAACGATCTAAATCCGGCGCGGTTTCAAGACTGGCCTTTCGATCAGAATCATTGTCTTACCTGCGCCATGTGTTCCAGTTCCTGCCCCGTGTCGGGTGTGGATGGGTTCGACCCCAGAAAAGTCATTCGCATGGTTTCTCTGGGGCTTGAACAGCAACTGGTGGAATCCCGCTGGCCGTGGATCTGCACCATGTGCGGCAAATGTGAACCTGTCTGTCCTTCTGGCATTTATATCCCGGATCTGATACGCAATATCCGCTCGCTGAGAGACCGGGAAAAAGTGCCGGGAATTCTCCATAAAGGTCTGACAGCCGCGCTTAAAACCGGGAATAATTTAGGGCTTCCCAAAGACGATTTCGTTTTCATCTTGGGGGATGTCGCTGATGAAATCGCCCAGGAGCCTGGATTCGAGGATTTCTCGGTGCCCATTGATGTGAAGGGCGTCAACATCCTGACCACCATTCATAACAAACTGGTCAACACCCATACGGAAGATCTCAAGCACTGGTGGAAAATTTTTTATGCCGCCGGGGAAAGCTGGACCATCCCTTCCGAAAACTGGGAGGGCACCAACTGGGGTATGTTCACCGGAGATGATCCGGCCATGAAAATCATGGTGGGAAGAATTGCCGGCAACATGACCCGGCTGGAGGCCAAAAACCTCCTCTGGCCGGAATGAGGGCACGCCTATCTGGCGACCAGGTCTGGTCTCGAAAAATGGTATCCTGAAGCCCTGAAATCATTTGGAACTTATACGGTATTCGATTTATTGACGAACTACATCCAGGAAGGCCGAATTCGCCTTGATAAAACCCGGTTCCAGGATGTTTTGGCCACCTACCATGATCCCTGCAATTACGGGCGCAAGGCGGAACGGATTTTTGGCCACGGTTATTACGACGAACCCCGGTGGATTCTCAGTCAGTGCATGGAAAACTGGGTGGATGTCTATCCCACCCGAGACCGTCAGTATTGCTGCGGTGGCGGTGGCGGCGCCCTGACGACCGGTTATACCGCCGAACGGGTTTTCTACGGCAGAAAAAAAATGGAGCAGATACGTGCTACGGGAGCATCTATGGTTGTTGTCCCCTGTCACAGTTGCCACGGCCAGCTTAACGCCATCAAGGCGGAGTATGGCATGGCGGATCTGACGGTCAAGTATTTGTGGGAGCTTGTGGCGGATTGCCTGGTAATGGGATGAGAAGATGGATCGTTTAACAACAGTGCGGACATTTTGCCAAGCCGTCAACATTGAAAATTTACCGCCCTGATCTGCAATAACGAGAAAGGAGAAGATACGATGAAACAGATGACACTGGGAATCAGAATCTCCCTTGGGTTTATGTGGATGATCGTAATTGTGTGTGTGATGGGGGGGCTGGCTGTTTGGAGTATGCATCGCGTTAAAACGGATTCCGCAGTGCTGTCCGCGGCATATATTCCGGAGATGAATCTGTCCGGCGCCATTGAAAGTGATATTCAGAGAGCGATGTCTGCCATGACCGGCTTTGGTTTGAGCGGTGAAAAACCATATCTGGATGCCGGCAAAGCCACTCTCGAACATGTCAAAACGGTCATTCAGAAAGCTGAAAAGCTGTCCACCCAATCGGCATACTTGCAACAATTCGGTAAATCCGTCCATAAAATCGCGGGAGATGTTCAAAATTACGAGAAGATCGCTCAAGACACGGCTGCAAAACGCGCGCAGATCGAGAAAAGTCGCAGTGTTCTGGAATCGTCATCCACTGTTTATCTGGAGACCTGCCAGGATTTTCTCAGACGCCAAAATGCTCAAATGCGGGTTGAAATCAATGCCTCCGCGCAGGCCGATCAACTGAACGAACGATTCAAAAAATTGAAGATGCTGAATGAAGTGATTGAACAGGGCAACGCGATCCAGGCTCTCGTATATAAAGCGCAGGCATTGAATCAGCCGCAGTTGATGCTGGATACCATGGATAAATTTTCGGCTATCGAAGAAAATATCGGAAATTTGAAAATGATTACCCGCCTGGATATCAATATCAGTCAACTCGAAAAGATCAGAGCCGCATTTAAAACATATCTCAATGCCATGAACGAACTTTTAGCGACATGGACGGCGTTGCAGGATACCAACAAGACATGCGATGCTGTTGGTAAACAGGTGGCGGAAGCGGCGCGGCAATCGGTGAATGCCGGTATGAAAGAAACTCAGACAATTTCTGATCGGGTTGTGACGTCCATGTCCAGAGCTTCACTGGCCCTGATGTGGGGAGTCGCCGCTGCAACGGTGATTTGTATCCTGCTGGCGGTGTTTCTTACACGCAGTATTACCCGTCCGATACATCGGGTCGTTGCGGGGTTGAACGAGGCCGCGGATCAGGTGGCGGCTGCGGCTACCGAAGTGGCATCCGCCAGTCAGTCTCTGGCGGAAGGCGCATCGCAACAGGCTGCGTCCATCGAAGAAAGCTCCGCATCTCTGGAAGAGATGGCTTCCATGACCAAACAGAATGCGAACAATACGGCCAGGGCGGATGCGCTGATGAAAGAGGCCAATCAGGTGGTTGTCGAAGCCAATACCACAATGGGGCAATTGACCCTTTCGATGAAAGATATTTCCACAACCAGCGAAGAAACTTCAAAAATTGTCAAAACCATTGATGAAATTGCCTTTCAAACCAATTTACTGGCCTTGAATGCAGCGGTCGAAGCCGCCAGAGCCGGAGAGGCCGGCGCCGGTTTTGCCGTGGTCGCGGCGGAGGTGCGAAACCTTGCCGGACGAGCTGCGGAGGCCGCTCAGAATACAGCAACACTGATTCAAAAGACAGTGAAAACAATTCGCGAAGGTTCACAAATCGTTCAGGAAGCCGGAGAAGCTTTTCATGAAGTGTCTGCTGGCACTGAAAAAATCGGAGAACTTTTGGGGGAAATTGCAGCGGCTTCTCGTGAGCAATCTCAGGGGATAGAACAGGTCAATGTCAGTGTCACGGAGATGGACAGGGTTACCCAGCAAAATGCGGCCAATGCCCAGGAATCGGCATCCGCATCCGAGGAAATGAGCGCTCAAGCCGAAGAAATGAAAGCATTTGTCAATGAACTGGTGAAAATGGCGGGGCTGTCCGATGCCGTACAGCAACGAGAAGAGGCGGCGCCCGAAGAAGATGTTTCGCCGCCGGAAACATCTCCGGCGTTTCCATCCCTGCCGCATGACGGAAAAAAATCGAATAGACTCCAGATGACAACATCCAGGGAAATCAATCCCAAACAGGTCATTCCCATGTATGATGATGATATGTTTTGACGATACTTCGATAACGGTGAACGTTAGGGTATGACAAAAAAAAGCGAGAATTCCTTTGGTGTGCGTTCCAAAATATGGGTTGAAGATCGTTCCGGAGAGGTGATTTTTGGGCTGGGAAGATTGAAAATGCTGGAAGCCATTCAGCGCCTTGGTTCTATTCAGGCGGCGGCCAAAGAACTTAAAATGAGCTATCGCGCCATCTGGGGCCGTATTACGGCGACAGAAACCAGAATCGGAAGGCAACTGCTGATTAGAAATGTTGGCGGCGTTGCTGGCGGCGGTTCTCAACTCACCCCATACGCTATAGAGCTTCTTGAAAAATTCAGGGATATCCATCGCCGTGTGGCTGATGAAGCGGATAGATTGTTTGAAAAGGATGTTCTTTTCCGCCTGACATCCCGTGAAGAATAGGGCGTGATTACCGGTGTTGTACGGCGCAAGTCACGCCCTTGCAGGTTTATTCCGTAATTCCCGCCTGCTGAAATGTCATGACGCGGGTGCATATACTGACGGCCCCGTCTAAGACATTCATCGCCAGGGCGCCGCCAGTGCCTTCTCCCAGACGCATTCCCAGGTCCAGAATGGGCTTGAGTTCCATACTATTGAGCATATGACGGTGCCCGGGTTCTTCGGAACAATGTCCGGCAAACAGGTAATCGCGGACCGTTGGGCGCAGACGATGAGCGATCAGCGCTCCTGCCGTTGAAATCAGTCCGTCTATGACGACCGGTTTCTGATAATATGCGCCTGCCAGAATACATCCGGCGATACCTGCAATTTCAAATCCGCCGAGTTTGGCCAGAACATCCAGACCATCCTGCGCATTGGGTTTATTGATGGCGATACCGTCCTGAATGGCCTTTATTTTTCGCTGAATACCATCTGTCTGGATGCCGGTTCCGGGACCCACCATATCTTCTACATCAATGCCGGTGAGAACGGCGCCGATTGCTGCGGAGGGCGTGGTATTGCCGATCCCCATATCGCCGGTGCCCAGAACCTGAACGCCGTTTTCAAACAACCGGGCTGCCTGGCGAAAACCGGCCATAACGGCTTTTTCGGCATTTTCATGTGTCATGGCAGGTCCTTTGGCCAGGTTTTGCGTGCCTTTGGCGATTTTTTCAATTTTCAAGTGTTCTCCACCCGGAATGCTGTTGGGGTCCAGATCGGGAATTATCCCCATATCCACCACCCACACATCCGCGCCAACTTGGTGGCAAATCGCATTGATGCCCGCGCCGCCTGCCAGAAAAACCTGAATCATGGCTCCGGTAATTTCTTGCGGGAAGGCGCTGATGCCTTCTGCGACCACGCCGTGATCTCCGGCCATGACCAGGACGGCCTTGTGACGAATGTCTGGCGTCATGGTTTTTTGAATGCCGCAGAGCTGTTCTGCGATGGAATGAAGTCTGCCCAGGGCGCGGGGCGGGATGCAGAGTTGGGCGGTGTGTTCGGCGGCTTTCTGCACCCATTCCGCGCTGATGGGAGCGATACCCTGTACAATATCCGAGATTGTTTGTGGCTGAGAAGTCATGTAGATGGTTTCCTTTCTGACAATTATAAAAATATCATGCTGCGACGGCTTTGAAAAATGCCGTACATGGCGCAACTGCCGTGAGCGGAATTTTTCAGGTATCCGTCATGTCTTTTTAACGACCAGACCAACACCCGCCAGCAGCAGCAACGCGCCGCCGTATCCCAGAGCGGTGGTGCTTTCCGAAGACAGCCAGGATAGGTGCCGGCGGCTCAGCATGGCGACCACGACCATCGTGATCAGAGGATTCAGAACAATAACGGCGCCGACCTGATTGGCTGGAATCAGATGGATGGCTTCCCCCAGTGCGCCGTAGGCAATCAGGGTGTTGGCGCCCAGAAACAGTAGTGTCAGATAATCCCAGCCGCTCAGC
>JAJYBO010000138.1 GCA_021778975.1 Deltaproteobacteria bacterium | reverse complement strand
TGTCCAATATCGGCTTGTCATACTCATCCACCAGTATGACCACACGACGGCCGAATTTTTCATGCGCACTGCGAATCATTTCGGCAAAACAGGCGGAAATGATCTCATTTTCCTGGCAGGCAATTCTCAGCCGTTCGCGGTTAAACCGCAGAAGATTTCGGATAATGCTGTTCAGAGTTTTTCTATCGGCAATCACACTGCCGCCGAAACTGATATGAATTACCGGATATTGCACCGACCAGTCCCAGTGATCTTCTGCATAAAACCCGGTGAATAAAGAACGGTTGCCTTCGAAGAGTTCCTTCAGGGTGTCAAGAAACAGGCTTTTCCCGAAACGGCGAGGCCGCGACAGAAAATAGTACGAACCGCTTTCGATCAGTGAAAGAGCAAATTCCGTTTTATCCACATAATAGCAGTTGTCTTCGCGGATTTTGGAAAGCGTTTGAATGCCAATCGGCAGCCGTTTCTTCATAATGTCTCCCCGTTGAACCCTTGAATATATCTTATATCGGATCACCTTGTATTGCAATTGAGAAAGATAATCCGCCGCCCCTCAGCAGATTGCCGATTTTATGAGACAACACATTCATCTGAAACGGCTTCTGAATGAATCCCAGACATCCTTTGCGAAGCAGTTGCTCTGCATAATCGTCCTGACTGAAGCCGCTGGAGAGCAGTACCCGGACGCCGGGATCAATGGCCTTGAGCTTCTGGAAAGTTTCATCCCCCATCATTCCTGGCATCACCATGTCCAGAATCACCAGATCAATGTCTTTGCTGCGTTCCCGATATATTTGAACCGCTTTCCGGCCGCTGGCCGCCGTTATGACCGTATATCCCAGATGTTCGAGCATTAGTTTGACCACTTCCTGAATCGTTTCTTCGTCATCCACCAGAAGAATGGCGCCACTCCCTGTCACTTCGGACAACGGGGGAACTGTCACCGGTTCAGAAGCCGTGCAACAGGAAACCGCCGGTGTGTATATCGTGAAGCAGGCGCCTTTTCCGGGTTCGCTCTGAACCTCTATCGCGCCGTCATGGTTTTTGATGATGCCATACGCGGACGCCAGCCCGAGTCCGCTGCCGTTTTCGGCGTCCCGTGTGGTAAAAAACGGGTCGAATATCCGGGGTAAGACATCTGCGGGAATACCGATGCCCGTGTCCTGAACTGTCATGCGCACATAATTGCCGGCGGAGACAGCCAGTTTTTCTCCCTGTGTTTCATTCAGCGTGACATTGTCTGCCTTCAGTACCAAATGGCCGCCATGCGGCATGGCTTTGGCGGCGTTGACAAACAGATTTATCAGCACTTGATCAATCTGCCCCTGGTCCACCGATGTTTGCCAGATATCGGCTGGATACTCATGGCGGATGGAAATTTCCTTATGGGTGCGGCCAAACATATCCGCTGTGGCGCGCATCAATTCATCAAGGCGGATGGGTTTTACTTCCGATTTTCCGGCTCTGGCGAACCCCAGCAACTGGCGTGTTAGACCGGACGCCCGGTTGACGAGGGATTCGATATCCGTGATGTGGGTCAATTGAGAGGGTGACAGCGCTCCGGAAATCTTCAGCAACGATATGTGTCCCATGACACCCATCAACAGGTTGTTGAAGTCATGCGCCACACCACCGGCTAAAAGTCCAACACTTTCAAGTCGTTCGGCCATGCGCAGCCTGTCTTCGATACGAAGTTTTTCCTGTTCGGCTTCCCAGCGTCGGGTGACATCCCGGCACAGGATGATGAAACTGACATTCGGCGTATCCACCGATTTTTTTACGACAATGGAGGTTTCAATGCGGAATTGTCCGGCCTCTGTGTCCACAAAGAAGGCGCCGCTTTGTGGAAGCCCTGTTGTTTCGGCCTGTTGCATTCCTGATGTTATTATTCGCACGGCCTCTTTGGAAAAGACAGCATGAATCTGTATGCCTGACGCCACCTCCGGAAACATGTTTTTCCATTTGGATTCGGGCAGACGGCAATCGAGTATCTGGCCGTTCACATCCACATCAAGCAGCAAATCCGGCAGCGCATTGAGGGTGGCTTCCAGTTGCAGATGCGATTTCCGCAGTCGGGATTCTGCATTCCGATCAGGCGCCTGTGTTGTCCATTCCGGGTACTGAAGCATGTCATGTCCGGTTTCGGGGTGGACGCCATGTACTGGCTTTATGGGTGACGTCGGTTCATTTTTCAATAGGGCGTCTCTCCAGAATTCAGCGAATTCACGGCCATGAATTCGCTGCTCTTGTGTGATTCAACAGATGGATTTTGTGGCGTCAGAAGTCCTTGAAATCACTTTCGTCCATCGGAATGATGTCGTTGGGGGTGACTTCTCTGGAAGTTTGCAGCGGCAGCGTTTTGGTCTTTGCACCGGTTTTGGATGATAGGGACGCTGTTGTACGGGTGTGTGGGCGATGTGGCGGGCCGGATAGGGCAGGGCGTCTGACCGATGTCTTGCCAGACGGTCCTGCGGCCCCGCCATCTACCAGAGAGGCCAGTCTGCTTACAAACGCTTTCATTTCTTCGGACTGCGCGCTCAATTCTTCGGAGGCTGACGCGGATTCTTCGGCGGTGGCGGCGTTCTGCTGGGTGACCTTGTCCATTTCCGTTACCGCGATATTGATCTGATCAATACCCTGAGCCTGTTCGTTCGATGCGGCCGCTATTTCATTCAACAGATCGCCCACTTTGCGAGACCGAACGATCACTTCGCCAAACACTTCACTGGTGGATTGTACCAGCGCCGCCCCATCACCAATTTTCTTTACGGTGCCTTCGATCAATGCAGCGGTGGTTTTGGCGGCGTCCGCGGCGCGCATGGCCAGATTGCGGACTTCATCGGCCACAACGGCGAATCCGGCGCCTGCTTCTCCGGCTCTGGCGGCTTCCACCGCAGCGTTGAGCGCCAGCAGATTGGTCTGAAACGCAATTTCATCAATAGTTTTGATAATCTTTGAGGTTTCTTCGCTGGCTTTGGAAATTTCTGACATGGAAGTCGTCAATTGGGTCATGGAGGTATTGGCTTTTTTGATCGCCTGATGGGTGTCTTTTCCCAGTGAGGATGCCTGTCCCACGTTGGTGGCGTTCTGTTTTGTCATGGACGCCATTTCTTCCAGAGACGACGAGGTCTCTTCCACGGAGGCCGCCTGCTCCGATGCGCCTTCCGCCAGTGATTGCGATGATTCGGAAACCTGTCCCGCGGCTGAAAATACCTGGTCCGCGGCATCGGAGAGGCCGTCAATGATGTTGCGAAGCGGCCGGTTGATGGATATGGACAGATACCCGCCCAGAAGGATCGAAATGACAAAACCCAGGGCGATCAATACCATAAACACCGCTTCGATTCCAGACAGGTGTTCTTCAGTCGCCTGATCGTCATTTCGAATTATGTTCATTTCGTGTTCGATGAGTTTGTCCAGTGGCGGCGCACATTTTTGAAAATTTTCGCGGCTTTGACCGAAGCTCAGGGTGCGCGCCGCTTCGGAGTCGCCTTTCCGCACCAGGGCGATGACCTCTTCATGTGATTTTTTCCAGGCATTCCAGTCCTGGGTAAAGGTATTCCAGTCACTGGTTTCTTTTTCGGTATGGGAAAGCCGTTCGTAGATTTTGCGGCCTTCATCGGCGTGTTTCCATGCCGCTTCAAGGTAGGCGTACTGGCGTTTCATGATATCCGGGTTCTTTTCATAGACCAGAACGCGTTCCGCACTTTCGATGGCGACCTGGGCTTTGTGCATGGTTTCCAGGCTGTAAATGGTCGGCACATTGTCTCTCGATACGCCTTCAAAAGCACTTTTTGCCGTATGCAACGCCCAGTATCCCACACATCCGATAATGGCGCCGATGACGGATACAAGAATGAATCCACCGATGAGTTTAACGCTTAACTTCATGTTTTTCATACGTGTTTTCCCTCCTGATATAAACTGTGACGATAGTGGTATAGTGATGTTCGTGATGTATCTGACGGCATATTGCTATTTGTCCATTTCCATCTCAGTACAATAAATATGCCAAAAATGAAAGATGACCGATGGGCCTGTTGTCAAGCCAGCATACTGATTTTCATGACGATGGAACAGGCATGGGGGAGAAAATATGTATCATGAAGGCGAGACAGTGTATCAATTGTGTGAGACAGTGCGTTGGGGCGTTTATCAGCCCGATATCGGCTGTGTCAGTCGCTTGTGGAGCAATTTTTTCCAGCCAGAATGCGTCCTACCGCCTCCGCCAGTTCCTGAAGAACAAAGGGCTTGGTCATGACATCGCGGATACCTATCGCCAGCGCTTTTTCCCGCATCTCGGCGCTGGCGAATCCGGTGCTGAGAATGATGGGAATGTCACTTCGGATTTGCAGCAGTTCCGCCGCCAGTTCCATGCCGGTGATTTCCGGCATGGTGAAATCCGTGATGACAAGGTTGAAACTTTCCGGACGTGATTTGAAAATATACAGCGCATCGGGACCTCGATTGGCCGAAATGACCTCATAGCCTAAAACTTTCAGCATTTCCGTTACCACAGCGATCAGAATTTCTTCGTCATCCACCAGAAGTATCCGGCCGGTTCTGGTAGAGATTGTGGGACAGGGTGTATCACCTGACGGCGCTATCGTTGGAACCACTCCCGTTTTTTCGTGGATTTTGGGAAAGAATATCTGAAATGTCGCGCCCTGTCCCGGCTGGCTGTAAACGGTAATCCGTCCGTCATGGCTTTTGACGATGCCATGAACCACCGAAAGGCCAATGCCGGAACCTTCCCCCGGTCCTTTGGTGGTGAAAAACGGATCGAATATCCGGTTGAGTGTCGCCTGATCCATGCCGTGCCCCGTATCTCGCACGGTGAGACGCACATAGGGGCCAGGCCGCAGGTCAAGATGTTCCGTTGCTGTGTCCACACCAATTTCCACGTCATCCAGACGTATTTCAAGAATGCCGCCCGTATTTCGCCGCATGGCGTGTCCGGCATTGGTGCAGAGGTTCACGAGCACCTGATGGATCTGGGTGATATTTCCGGATATGACGGAATGCGTCGTCTGTATATCCAGTCGAATTTCAATCGTTGTCGGCAGCGTGGCTCTGAGCATTTGAAGCACATCTTCCACGATGGGCGCGAGTTCGATGGGGGCATGGCCTTCGTCGTTCCGGCGGCTGAACGACAGAATCTGCTTGATAAGATCACGGGCGCGGTGACATGCGGAAAGCGCCTGCGTCATCCGGATATGGGTCGGGCTTCCTGCTTCGGCCTGTCTGACCTCCATTTCGACGTTGCCGATAATTGCGGCCAGCACATTGTTGAAATCGTGAGCGATGCCGCCGGCCAGCGTGCCGAGGGCATCCAATTTTTGCGCCTGCTGCAATTCTTTTTCAAGTTTGCGGAAGCGGCTTGTGTTGCGGCCCACGGCCACAAAATGGCTGACAGCGCCAGACGCGTCGCGGATCGGGGAAATAGTGCCCTCGATTTCGAAATCTTTTCCGTCTTTGCCGCGATTGATGATGAGCCCCATCCACACATCCCCACGGTCGAGGATTTCTTTTTCGTTTCTGTAAAAGTTTTCATCGTGACGGTCGCTGCGGAGCTTTTTCAGTTTTTGTCCCTTCAGCTCGTCCCAACGATAGCCGCTGGAGCGTTCGAATGCCGGGTTGACGTAAATGATCGTTCTATGCTGGTCGGTAATAAGAACATTTTCTTCGGCTTGCTCGATAACCGTGGAGAGAAGCGCCCGTTCTTCTTCATGCCGCTTGAGTTCCGTGATGTCGTTACCGATGCACAGGATTTCTTCGAGATTTCCGGCCTCATCGAAAATGGGCTTGTTGGTCCAGGCGATCCAGACGCGGGTGCCGTTGCGGAGGATGTTCTCGTTTTCGTTTCTGAACAACATACTGGTATTAGAGGAAATTTTGTCCAAAACGACGTTCATGTCGTTTCCGTTGCTGTCTGTCGGGGCGATAATCGCGCCGATGACATGTCGTCCGAGGATTTCGGATTCTTGAAACCCGAAGAAACGCTGGGCGAATTCGTTGAAAAACGTGATATGATATCCGGCGTCCATTCTGAGGATGATGCTGTTGGCGCTTTCCACCAGTTCTCGGTATTTGCGTTCGCTTTTTTGCAGACCCGCCACTTTTTCGTTCAACCGGCGTTTGAGAAAAAACGTGATAACGGCCAGACTCAGCAGCAGAAGGGCCGCGCACAGGGCCGTAATTTCGATGAACTTCAGGGTTTCGGGATTCATTCCGTCATTTCCCTTCAAATATATCCAGCGCTGATGAATGGCTTTCATATCGGTGTCGGGAATGCTGTCCAGCGCTTTCTGAATGGCGCTGTAGAGCAGAGGATATTTTTTACTGACCGCAATGCGCCAGGTAAAAACATAGTCGGTTTTTCCGGCCAACCGGAGATTGGGAATGCCTTCTTGGGAGATGGTGTAGGCCGCGACGGCAAGGTTGGCCACCAGCGCATCAAGCTGGCCGAAAGCCACTTCGTGCAGGCCCTCGGATATGGTGGGTACGGAAATCACCCGAAATCTGTCCGCACAGCGATCCCGCACATACTGCGCCACAGCGAGCCCCGATACAACACCGACGCGTCGGCCTCTTAGATCATCCAGCGTCAGATTTCCGGAAACGGATCGGGGGGTAATAATGACCACCGGCACGGTGATGTAGGGGGATGTGAAAAACGCGTAGCGATCCCGATCTGGAAGATGAACGGCTGCCGGCGCCACCGCGCATGCGCCACTTTCCATGTCATCCAGGTTGGTGTTTCTGGCGCTGGACGGTCGTGCAATAAATGTGACGCCAAGCCGTTTTTCGATAGCGGCAATGATATCCGCGCTCATGCCTGCGAATTGGCCGGATGACGACATGAACTCGATTGGCGCAAACGTGGTATTGAAACACAACGTCAGTTTGTCGGGGTTGGCGCTCAGCCAGTCTCGTTCTGCGGCTGTGAGCTTTACGGATGGCGGGTTCGCAGCCGTCGCCGCGCCGACCACGCCAGCCAGCAGCGCCAGACCGACCAGCAGCCCGACGCAATTTTTCAACAGGAATTTAGTCGTCATGATGGGGTATTTATGTCAGTAACCTCTTTCTTTGTCACTAATAGTTTGTATTTCGAGAAAAATCAAGATCGTTTAAACCACCTTTTTATGAGAAATCAAAACGGACCCTTCTGGATTTGGGATTTATGAAACATATTGACAATCCGACCATTTTATCATAAAAGTAAAACGATAATAAGCGGGTATAGCTCAGTTGGTAGAGTACAAGCTTCCCAAGCTTGGTGTCGCGAGTTCGAATCTCGTTGCCCGCTCCATATTGTTTTTAAGGGGTGGTTCACAATAGTTTCAAAAGATGGCAAGATGTTGCGGTTTTACCCGTCACCAGTGGCGGGTGTGTGAATCCTAAAGCATGACCAGTGCGTACAATGCTGCATAATCATGAAACATACTGCACAGATGAACACCACTACACAAATGGTGTAGTGGTGTCGGCTTGCCATTGAAAGTTGTAACATGCGACGTTTTCTATCCGATGTGGTGGGGTTATAGCATGTAATTTTTCTATGGGGTATTACATCTGGATCATACAGCGATCTCACTGCATCGAATTGAGAGGAAACGGGCAATAGCCCGTTTTTTTGTTTTTGACGACTTTGTAAAGACGCCAGTTTTGATGCTCTCGTAAAA
>JAJYBO010000137.1 GCA_021778975.1 Deltaproteobacteria bacterium | reverse complement strand
TGAGGGCATCAGCTTTGACGGCTTCGTAAAAAAATGGATATCACTTGCCACTTTGGCACGGATATTGATATGATATTATGATACATAGACCATCAGAAATAACCATTCCGACCTTTCTCGCAGGATATGCCTATCAAGGAGATTCTCATTTTGACACACCCCACCCTACCCTTTCTTGCCAAGATTTTTCATTCAGGGGGGTATCTCCGCAACAACACTCTCGCGCAACAAGGTGTCTGCGAAGAAACGCCGCTTCGGGCTGAGCTGTTCAGCTCATCCCAAATGGAAGATCACGGTAAAGCCCTTGCCGGTTTACACACGTTAAGTGAATATCCTGTCCCGGAACGGCTGTTGTCACGACTTGCCGAGAACGAAAAAATACTCCTTGATGTCCGTAACCTGGTGATTGAGGCTGTTGAAATAAATCTCAGAATTACTCCGGCGGGGGAGTGGCTGCTCGACAACTTCTACCTGATCGAGGAACAGATTCGGACGGCAAAACGGCTTCTGCCGAAAGGCTACGCCAGGGGGCTTCCCTGCCTGAAAAGCGGACCCTCAAAAGGACTGCCCCGTGTCTATGACATCGCGCTGGAGACAATTTCCCACGGTGATGGCCGGGTGGATCCGGAGAGGCTCCGCAGCTTTATCACCGCCTATCAGACGGTAACAACGCTGCGACTGGGCGAATTATGGGCAATTCCTATCATGCTGCGTCTGGCATTAATTGAGAATCTCCGGCGGGTTGCGGCGCGGGTTGCCACAGACAGGATAGACCGGAGCCTGGCAAATCATTGGGCGGACAAACTATCAGAGACCGCTGAAAAAGACCCGAAGAATCTCATCCTTACAATTGCCGACATGGCGCGATCAACCCCACCCATGGTCAGCTCTTTTGTTGCGGAGCTTGCCCGCCGTCTCCAGGGACAGGGCGCCGCGCTTGCGCTGCCCCTTACCTGGATCGAACAGCAACTTTCGGAATCCTATCAGACCATCGGCCAGATGGTCCATTCCGAAAATCAGCAGCAAGCGGCGGATCAGCTTTCCATTAGTAACAGTATTGGAAGTCTGCGATTCCTGAACGCCATGGATTGGCGAAACTTTGTTGACTCAATGAGCGCTGTTGAACAAACCTTGCGGGAAGATCCCGCAGGAATTTATGGCGGCATGGATTTTACTTCCCGTGATCAATATCGTCACATCGTAGAGCAGGTCGCAAAAAAAGGCGAGCTTTCTGAATGGGAAGTGGCCCGTGAAGCCATCGAACTGGCCAGGCGAAGCGCCGTAGAAAAAAATGATGACAACCGGGCGACGCATGTAGGTTTTTTCCTGATTGATACAGGGCTGTCGCAGCTTAAAGGGCGTGTACAGATCAGGCCAAACGCCATGGATGCGCTTCGAAGAACCGGCCGCCGGTTTCCATTGCTGCTTTATCTCGGCGCCATTTTACTCTTTACCGTCATTTTTGCTGCGGGGCTTCTGGCAAAGGCTCGTTCAGACGGAGCGGACGGCCTTTTGCTCTGGTTCGTCGGCGTTCTTTCCCTTTTGTCCGTCAGCCAGCTCGCCATTGCTTTGGTTGATCTGCTTGCGACACGTTTTGCCACACCGCATCCACTGCCGAGGATGGACTTCTCCGAAGGGATCCCTTCCGAATTTTTCACACTGGTCGTGGTTCCCACCATGATAACCAGTACGGAAAATATTGAACAGCTTGTGGATGCTCTGGAAGTTCGATTTTTGGCGAATCGGGATGAAAATCTGCGATTTGGCCTGCTGACGGACTTTTCGGACGCTTCCGAGGAAACACTCCCTGAGGACAAACCCCTGTTATGGCTGGCCAGGCAAAACGTAGAGGCACTGAACAAGAAATACGGCGGAAAGGGGGATAATTTTTTTCTTTTTCATCGTCCTCGCCGATGGAACCCGCAGGAACGCAGATGGATGGGGTACGAGCGAAAACGGGGAAAGCTTGCGGCGCTGAATCTGTTTCTGCGCGGCGGTTACAGAAGCGACTTTTCTCTTATTGTCGGAAATACTGAAGCGCTGTCAAAGGTGACGTATGTCATCACCCTGGACACGGATACGGAATTGCCGCGGGATTCAGCACGCCAGCTTGTGGGGGCGATGGCGCATCCTCTCAATCATCCTCGATACAATGCGAACAAAAAGCGCATCATATCCGGTTACGGCATCCTGCAGCCGCGGGTGACCGTAAGCCTGCCCGGCGCGAACCAGTCGCGGTATGCCCGCATGTGGAGCAGTGACGCCGGAATTGATCCTTACACCCGTACTGTCTCTGATGTCTATCAGGATATTTTCGGCGAAGGCTCGTTCATCGGCAAGGGCATTTATGATGTGGACGCCTTTGAACAGGTGCTCAAAGATCGTTTTCCTGAAAACCTGATTCTCAGTCACGATCTGCTTGAAGGATGTTATGCCCGGTCCGGACTCATCAGCGATGTGCAGGTTTACGAAGCGTACCCGTCGCGGTACATTGCGGATGTAAGCCGCCGTCTTCGCTGGATCCGCGGAGATTGGCAGATACTGCGATGGCTCTTTCCGCACGTTCCTGCTCCCGCTGCGACCTGCCGGAAAAATCCGATCTCAGCCTTATCCCGCTGGAAGATATTCGACAATCTCCGGCGCAGTCTGACCCCTCTGTCATTAGTCCTGCTTCTTTTTATTGGCTGGACCGTGCTGCCGTCTCCCTGGTTTTATACCGCATCGGTCATTGGTATCATGTTGATCCCTGCTGTGATCACCTCCTTCATGGGGTTTCTCAAAAAATCAGACGACGCGCTGATGAGCCAGCACCTTGTCGCTACGGCCCGCTCTACCGGAAGATGTCTTGTCCAGACTGGTTTTTCTCTTCTTTGTCTGCCTCATGAGGCTTTTTCCAGTGGCGCTGTAATTCTGCGCACCCTGTGGCTTATGTTGGTTTCAGGCAAGGGACTCCTCGAATGGAATTCACCGGGTGAAATTCGTCGCACGCGCCGGACATATCTCGCCGGATATTGTCGGAGCATGTGGACGGCGCCGTTTATTGCCGTGGCCGGCGCGGGCTGTCTCGTTATGGCGCGGCCACTGGCGCTGCTTTCAGCCCTGCCGATCCTGATCCTCTGGTTTGTTTCTCCTCTGGTCGCCTGGTGGCTCAGCAAGCCTCTGTGTCTTCGGAACGCGCAACTGACCGAGGAACAGATCATTTTTTTGAGAAAACTTTCCCGAAAAACCTGGCGTTTTTTTGAGACTTTCGTCGGCCCCGACGATCATTGGCTGCCTCCCGATAATTATCAGGAAGCGCCACTTGCGGTGACGGCCCACCGCACATCCCCCACCAATATGGGACTATCGCTTCTTTCGGATCTGGCGGCCTGTGATTTCGGATACATTTCCGTTGGTCGTTTTATGGATCGCACGGGCAAAACCCTTCAAACCATGGAAGCGTTGGAGCGGTACCGCGGCCATTTTTATAACTGGTACGATACGCAATCTCTTAAACCGCTGCTGCCCATGTATGTTTCATCCGTGGACAGCGGGAATCTGGCCGCAAGCCTTCTGACCTTGCGGGCGGGGTTGCTGGCCCTGCCTGATGAAAAACTGCCGGGAAGACGTCTCTTGGGCGGTATTGCCGATACAGTCATGGTTCTTGTGGATGTTGCAGGAGAGCCTATGCCCGCAGAACTGGCGCAATTCGCAAAGCAAGTGGCGTCAATGACATCCGCCTCATCGGACGGAACGCTTTGGACTTTAAGGCCATGGATGGAACGGCTGGCGCTATCCGCCGGCGATGTGCGCCGCAGCTTTACGGACACCTCTGAAAGCGAGGCCGCAGGGTGGGCGAAATCTCTTTTGGACCAATGCCAATCCGCCGCTGATGAGCTGAATATGTTGGCGCCCTGGACCGTACCGTCACCCTCAGATCAAACATTGTTACAGACGCTTAAGATGTTCCCCTGCCTCGGGGAAATTCCCACGCTGCGTCAGTTGGCCTGTATGGATAAAGGGCTACCGCCCCTTTCCGGGGAAGGTCAATCCCCCGATGAAAAACAACCGTTTGATGATATCAGCGGGGTTGAACAACTAGATAAGCTGAGAAGCCTTGTGGTTGCGTCGAGCCTGCGCGCGCAGGAAAGAATCGCCCTTCTTGAAGACCTCGCACGCCGCGCCGGAGAACTTGCCAACAATATGGAATATGCTTTCCTGTACGAGAAAACGCGCCGCCTTCTATCGATCGGGTACAATGTCAGCGAAAACCGGAGAGACGAAAGTTTTTATGACCTGCTGGCTTCGGAAGCCAGGCTTTGCAGTTTCGTCGCCATTGCACAGGGGCAACTCCCGCAGGAAAGCTGGTTCGCCCTGGGACGGCTTCTCACCGCCGCGGGTGGAGAACCGATTCTCCTTTCCTGGAGCGGCTCCATGTTTGAATATCTGATGCCGATGCTGGTGATGCCGACCTATGAACAGACGCTCCTTGACCAGACCTGCAAGGCCGCCGTGGCCAGGCAGATGGCGTATGGAAAGAAGCGCGGCGTACCGTGGGGGATTTCGGAATCCGGCTACAACATGATCGACAGCCATTTCAACTACCAGTATAAAGCCTTTGGCGTACCCGGTCTGGGTCTCAAGCGCGGGCTGGCCGCTGAACTGATCATTGCGCCTTATGCCTCGGCATTGGCGCTTATGGTGGCCCCCGAAGCGGCCTGCCGGAATCTTGAAGCGATGGCTGCGGATGGTTTTCAGGGCAGATACGGTTTTTATGAAGCCATTGACTACACACCGACCTATTTGCCCCGCGGGCAGTCGCTGGCTGTGGTTCGCTCCTTCATGGCCCACCACCAGGGGATGAGTTTTCTTTCCCTGGCCTGTCTGCTGCTCGATCATCCCATGCAAAAACGTTTCGCATCGGATCCCATGTTTCAGGCGACTGTACTGCTGCTTCAAGAGCGGCTTCCGAAGGCAACGGCCTATTATTCGGCAACACTTTCCGAGGTGCATAAGGCTACGCGCCCACTGGAGGAAAAGCCGATACGTGTCCTGACAGCTCCCGATACACCCGTTCCGGAGGTGCAGCTTCTTTCAAACGGGAGATATCATGTCATGATTACCAGCGCGGGCGGTGGTTACAGCCGCTGGAAAGACATGGCCGTAACGCGCTGGCGTGAAGACAGCACCTGCGATAACTGGGGCGCCTTCTGCTATATCCGTGATACATCAAGCGGCGTGTTCTGGTCAACGGCGCACCAGCCGACACTTAAGACATCTAAACGATACGAAGCCATATTCTCCGAAGGTCGGGCCGAATTCCGCCGCCGGGATGAAGACTTCGACACCCATACGGAGATCGCCGTTTCCCCGGAAGATGACATCGAACTGCGCCGCATCACCATTACCAACCGGTCGAAGACATGCAGAACCATAGAGGTTACCAGCTACGCGGAAGTCGTCCTGACATCGCCGGCTGCGGATGCGCTCCATCCGGCTTTCAGTAATCTCTTCGTTCAAACCGAGATACTCAGGTCCCAGGGTGCGATCCTGGCAACCCGCAGGCCTCGTTCCAATGACGAGCAGGCGCCATGGATGTTTCACGCTATGGCGGCGCACGGTGCAACGATGGGTGAGATGTCCTACGAGACCGACCGGTTGCGATTTATTGGACGGGGGAATACACTGGTCGCCCCCGAAGCAATGCGTGATTTATCCTCTCTTTCCGGCAGTGAAGGACCGGTGCTCGACCCGATCGTGTCCATCCGGCGCCGGATAACTCTCGATCCGCAAACTTCGGCAACCGTCAATATTGTCACCGGCGCCGGCAAAACCCGCGATGTGTGCGCAGGTCTGGTGGGGAAATACCAGGACAGGTATTTCGCCGACCGCGTTTTTGAGCTGGCATGGACCCACAGTCAGGTACTCCTGCAACAAATCAACGCCACGGAAGCCGATGCACAGCTCTACGGGCGGCTGGCCGCCTCCATTCTCTATGCCAATTCCACGCTCCGCGCGGATTCCAGCCTTCTTTTAAAGAACCTCCGGGGCCAATCCGGACTCTGGGGTTATTCCATTTCCGGCGATCTTCCGATCGTGCTGCTTCAGATTGAAGATCCGGCGAATATCACGCTGGCGTACCAGCTTATTCAGGCTCACGCATACTGGCGTCTCAAGGGGTTGGCCGTTGATCTGGCGATCTGGAATGAAGATCGGGCGGGTTACCGGCAGGTTCTGCACGACCAGATCATGGGTCTTATCGCCGCCGGCGTTGCGGTCAACCTGACGGATCGACCGGGAGGAATTTTTGTGAGAAACGCCGAACAGATATCGGAGGAAGACCATATCCTCTTTCAGGCGGTGGCCCGCGCCGTGATCAGCGACCGTCTGGGAACGCTTGCAGAACAAATGGATCGCCACGGTCCCGCGGGGCCGCTCATCCCGGCGCTTTCGCCAACCCGTACTTCTCGCCCCAGTCCACCAGCGGTCGGTATCATGCCTCGTGACGATCTGGTGTTCTTTAACGGAACAGGCGGATTCACCCCCGACGGACGTGAGTACGTCATTTCAACCGGTGGCGGAAAGGTGACGCCTGCGCCATGGATCAATGTACTGGCCAATCCTTTTTTTGGCGCGCTTGTTTCTGAAAACGGACCCGTTTATACATGGAGCGAGAACGCGCATGAATTCCGCCTCACCCCCTGGCACAATGATCCGGTCAGCGATGCCAGCGGAGAAGCATTTTATCTCCGCGACGAGGAGCGCGGCCATTTTTGGTCCCCCATGCCGCATCCCGCCAGGGGCGCTACGCCCTATGTCACCCGTCATGGTTTCGGCTATACCGTATTCGAACATACGGAGCGCGGCATCCGATCGGAAGTGTGGGTGTATGTGGCCATGGACGCCCCTGTCAAGTTCACCGTGTTCAGGGTGCGTAACCAATCCGGCCGACCGCGGCGGCTTTCTGTGAGCGGATATGCGGAGTGGGTGCTGGGAGATGTGCGGTCCAAGACAATGATGCATGTGATTACCGAGGTGGACCCTCAAAGTGGAGCGCTCCTGGCTCACAATCCCTACAATGCCGAATTCGGAAACCGGACCGCCTTCTTTAACGTGGATCATGCCACCCGGACGGTCAGTGCCGACCGGACCGAGTTTCTGGGCCGCAACGGCGCGCTTGCCCACCCCGCCGCCATGACGCGGACGCGCCTTTCCGGCAGAACAGGGGCGGCGCTCGATCCCTGTGCAGCGATTCATGTGACGATTGATCTCGACGATGGGGAAGAGCGGGAAATTGTTTTCACTCTGGGCGCCGGGCGAGATGCCGATGATGCTGCAAGCCTTGCGCGTCGATTCCGAGATTCCGTTGCGGCGCGAAAAGCGCTTGAAGCGGTATGGCGCTACTGGCGTCATACACTTGGCGCGGTTCAGGTGGAAACACCTGATCCGTCTGTGAATTTTCTTACAAACGGCTGGCTTTTATATCAGACTATCGCCTGCAGGCTGTGGGGACGGAGCGGCTGTTACCAGTCCGGGGGCGCTTTCGGTTTCCGAGACCAGTTGCAGGATACGATGAGCCTTGTCCACGCCGAGCCCCGCCTTGCGCGGGAGCATCTGCTTCTCTGCGCGGGCCGCCAGTTTCCTGAGGGAGATGTCCAGCATTGGTGGCATCCGCCAACGGGCAGAGGCGTGCGCACCCACTGTTCCGATGACTTTCTCTGGCTGCCGATGGCAACGTGCCGCTACGTTCAGAGTACCGGCGACACGGGCGTGCTGGACGAA
>JAJYBO010000136.1 GCA_021778975.1 Deltaproteobacteria bacterium | reverse complement strand
AAGACGCGGCTACGGTCAACATTAACATTTACGATTCTTCAGGAAACAACATCCGAACCATTCAGAGTACGAAGGTGGCCGCAGGGCAACAGAGTACGACCTGGGATGGCAAGGACAACAATGGCACTGCTGTGGATGCCGGACAGTATTCTTTCACCATTCAGGCCAAAGACAGCAGTGGCAACGCCATGTCAACGGCGGCCTACATTCAGGCAGACGCTACAGGCGTCAGCTATCACGATGGCGGCACCTATCTGACCACCAAGGATGTTGAGATACCGTATTCGTCCATCATCAAGGTAACGCCGACGACAACGACAAAATGATTTTGGGGGATATAATATGGTATATTCTATGTCGAAAATCACTTAACTATTTTGTATTCATGAACAGATTTTATATCGAATTCAATCAGAAAAAAGGAGAATAGAGACAATGATCAAATCATTATACTCAGGAATATCCGGCTTGAACGCCAATACGCAGCAGATGGGCGTCATTGGAGACAATATCGCTAATATTGGCACCACAGGCTATAAAAGTACACAGATCGCCTTTGACAGTCTGGTGAACCAGTCCAGCAGCGGCTATACCGGTACGGAAATCGGTAGCGGCGTCATTCTTGGGAGTGTCAATTACAACTGGAGTCAGGGAACACTCCAGCAAACTTCGAATCCCTATGACATGGCCATTACCGGATCCGGTTTTTTCGCGGTTAAGGATTCAAGTGGAAAAATGTATTATACCAGAGATGGTGGATTCAAATTCGATGCCAGTGGCAATCTTGTCACAGCGGCCGGCAATATCGTGCAGGGATTCGACATGACCGGGGCCCAAAAACCCATCAACATCGATCCGAAGACATACACAAGTGTTACAGTGGACAACAGTGGAACCTACTATGGCGTCGATTCTAGTGGAGCCAAGAAGGCCCTGTTTCAAATCGCTATTTACAAGCCAACGGATCAATCCAAAATGGCCAAGATGACCGGGAATCTTTACACCGATACTTCCACGGCTACAGGGACTTTCAACCTTCCGGGTGCCAATGGCGTGGGAGCGGTCACAGCCAGTTCCCTCGAAATGTCGAATGTGGATATCGCCAAAGAATTCGTGAACATGATTACCGCACAGCGTGCATTTGCCGCGGATTCCAAGGTAATCCAAACCAGCGATCAGATTCTTCAGGAGCTGATGACCATCAAGCAGTAACGGCTTTTTCGGAGACTGGAGCGGCAACATAACGATGGTTCGTTTATTGAAAAAGGACTGACAGCCATGATTAAGGTAACCCGTTTGAACAATATCGAAATGGTGGTCAACGCCGACAATATCCAGTCGGTTCAGGCAACGCCCGATACACTGATCACTTTCACCAACCGCGACCGGCTGATGGTCAAAGAGCCTGTTGAGGAACTGTCCCGAAGAATCATGGATTACCGGCGACTGGTCTATCAACAGCCGGCATCTCACAGGGATATCCGGGATCAGTTTCCGGATATCCTTCATTGATCGGGTTTTGATCGGAAGACAGGAGGCGGTTTGTGGATATCACAACACTGATGGGAATTCTGGTTGCGGGGGTGCTGGTCTGCAGCGCGATTCTTCTGGGGGGGCCGGCCATGTGGTTTCTGGACTACCCCTCCCTGATGATCGTGGTTGGCGGCACCATGGGCGCAACGCTGATTACCTATCCCATTTCGGAGGTGATGAGCGTACTGGGCATCGCCAGGAACGCATTCCTGCACCGGTCGCAATCGCCGACCACCTTGATTCCGACCATTGTGGAAATCGCCAGAAAAGCCAGGATCGAGGGAATATTGTCATATGAATCTCAGGTGAAAAAAGTGAGCGATCCCTTTCTGGCCAAAGGTCTGCAAATGGCTATTGACGGATTGGAATCGAGCGCCATCGAAGATGTCTTGAGTACGGAAATCGCTTATGTGGGAGAACGCCACAAACTGGGGGCGGAGATATTTTCGACCATGGGGGCGTACGCGCCTTCGATGGGCATGATCGGCACCCTGATCGGTCTGGTGCAAATGCTCCGGCAGATGAACGATCCCAGCCATATCGGCGGGCCTATGGCGGTGGCCCTGCTGACCACATTTTATGGTTCCGTTATGGCGAATCTGTTCTTCAACCCTATCGCCGGAAAACTGAAAACCCGCAGTAAACAGGAAATGCTCATCAAACAGATGATTCTGGAAGGGGTGCTATCCATTCAGGCCGGGGACAATCACCGGATTGTCGAACAGAAACTGAAAGCGTTCATTTCACCTAAAATACTCAAAAAAGGCGTGTATGGCAATGCCAGACCGCTGCGATTGGCCAAATGATGAACCACCATTGCAGGCATCATGAGATATCGGTAGAAGTCCCTGTCGTTTCCCGAAACGGCTGGGCCGTGGTATATGCCGGTTTTATCATCATGCTGCTGTGTTTTTTCATTTTGCTGTGCGCCTATTCCGTAACCGATACATCCAAAGTATCTCAGGCTGTCAGATCGTTTTCGACCGCCGTCGCTCTGCCCACGACGGAACATTCCGCCACAGGGAGGGGCGGAGACATCGCGTCACCGAAAGAGGGGCGTATCGCCGGGACGGACAGCCATATAGACGAATTGTACCACAGCATTG
Organism: Deltaproteobacteria bacterium; assembly: GCA_021778975.1. Taxonomy (GTDB): domain Bacteria; phylum Desulfobacterota; class Desulfobacteria; order Desulfobacterales; family Desulfatirhabdiaceae; genus RAAP-1. The sequence continues at coordinate 5,167 of JAJYBO010000136.1, read as the reverse complement.
AGAAAATGGCGACGGAACTGGGGATGGGAAACGATATCCATGCCTCGCTTTCTGGCAAGGGAATGCTCCTGCAACTGTCCAACAGTATTCTGTTCGCTCCGGGCCGGGCGACAGTATTGCCGGATGGCCAAAAACTGATCGCCCATGTCGGCGATATGATGGTTTCCCATCCGATGTATAATCTTCGCATCGAAGGCCATACGGACAATACGCCGATACATACCGCCCAGTATCCTTCCAACTGGGAGCTTTCTACATTACGGGCCGTCAATGTGTTGCGCTGCCTTACAGATCGGCGCTCTATTGACGCCGGCAGACTGTCCGCCGTTGGTTTCGGGGAATACACCCCTCGGTTCCCCAATGACACGCCGGAAAACAAGGCCAAAAACCGCCGTGTCGAACTCTTTTTTTTCAGAAACGACATCAAAAAGGTTGTTCAATGAGAGTGAATCGTAGTAAGGTCATAGATGAAGATGCCTCCAGTTCACCGGATCCAGCGGGATGGCTGATCACATTCAACGATCTGATGACACTCCTGATGGTGTTTTTTGTTCTCTGGTTCGCTATGAGCCGCATTGATGTTCATAAATCCAGAGAATTTGTTGGATCGATCCATTCGGCGCTAGGGTCGGCTCTGGGGGAGTTGAAAAACGGGAAAACCGTCAACATCCAGATGACGGAATCTCCCCGGTCCTCCGGCGAGACAGCAACAGAGGCGGCCGTGTCCTCCCGGAAAGTGGCGGACACCCTCGCGTCCGATCCGGATGTTTCGGTGATTCAACGCCCCGGAAAGCTTTTGATAACCATTTCAAATGGCGTTTTATTCGGAAATGGCATCGCGGATCTGCAGCCTGAAGGGTATCGGGTGCTGGACAGAATTCTTCAGGTAATTCAGAATACGCCGTTCAATGTTCGCGTCGAAGGGCATACGGACAATTCGCCCATTCATGGCGGACGGTTTCCGTCAAACTGGGAGCTTTCGGTTGCAAGGGCGGTGCATGTCGTGAAGTATTTTATTGATATCGGAAAGCTGGATCCCCACCGACTGTCCGCCGTGGGATATGGCGCATCCAGACCGCTGTATCCTAACGACAATGCGGCGGAGAAAGAAAAAAATCGCCGTGTCGAAATTGTTCTGGAAAAAATGGATTCGTAATTATGTCAAAAAAGAACATGATTATTTTCGGTGGAATCGCCGTCCTTGTACTGGCCATTATCGGGGGCGGTTTTTTTATGTTGTGGCATAAGCTCTCCACACTGGGTAATGTCAAACCGGAGGGAGAAGCGGCGAAAACATCGGAAAAATCACAGAATAGCATAGGGCCTCTTTTTGCGCTGGAAACATTTATCGTCAATTTATCCGATCAGGGGGGCAAGCGCTACCTGCGGATCACCATGACGCTGGAACTGGAAGATCCCAAATATACCGATGAATTGAACAAACGGCTTCCTCAGATACGAGACTGTATTCTGACCATTCTGCCAACCCGAAAAGTGGATGACCTTCAGACCATAGAAGGAAAAAATTCGCTTCGAGAAGAAATTATCGGCAAATTGAATACGCTATTGGGCAAACAAATTGTGAAACGGATATATTTTACAGACTTTGTTATACAGTGACAGAGGGCTGACGAGGCGTTATGTCTGACCAGATACTGTCTCAGGAAGAGATAGATGCGCTTTTGGGCGCTATGGCCAAAGGGGAAGTCAATATCGAGACCGAACCTGCGCCCCAGGGGCCCAAGATCGAGCCATATGACCTGACATCCCAGCGCATCATCATGCGCGACGAGTTTTTCGCGCTGGGTGAAGTCTATGACAAGTTTACCGGAACCCTTCAGTCATCGCTTTCGGCGACGCTCCAGCGTTCCATTGACGTGGCGCTGGTATCCACGGAGATGGTGAAATACGGCGATTTTATCAAGGCATTCCCCAACCCTACCAGTTATAACATTTTCAGTATGGAACCGCTGATCGGTTCAGCGTTGCTGGCCATCGAAACCGATCTGGTATTTTCACTGATAGACTGCATGTTTGGCGGTGACGGAAAACCGATGACGCCAAATCGAGATTTTTCCATGATCGAGCTGCGGATGATGCACCGGTTTTCGATGGAAGTCTTGTCCAATTTTGAAAAAGCCTGGGAGTTTTTGTTTCCTGTAAAAATATCGTATAAAAAATCGGAAACCAAGTCTGAATTCGTTCATATCGTCAATTCCAACGATCTGGTCATGGTCATCGTGATCTCGCTGCATGGCAAGGAGTTTTCCGGAAATATCTATCTGTGCATTTCATACCTCATGCTGGAGCCGATCAAAGAGCGATTGTCCACCAAATATCTGCGGGAAAAGGACATGGCCTATGCCTGGAAACCTCAACTGGAACATCTTTTGTCCGATACCTTTGTCATGGCGATTGCAGAACTGGGCAAAACGGTTCAGTCCGTGAGAGATCTGCTCGAACTCCGGGTTTCGGATGTCATTCGACTGAATGCCAGCCCTGAGGACATGATTACCATCAGTATCGGTAACGTTCCAAAATACAATGGGTTCCCTGGTGTTGTCAAAGGCAACAGGGCCGTGGAAGTCACGACGCTCATTAACCCTAAAGGAGATCAGCATGACAGTGGGTACTCCCAGTAAAATGAAGCCCGGCGTCACATATGCCCCTAAAACCGGAACTGCAACGCCCGGAACATCGGCGGATAGAGCGGCATCATCGAAATCGAATATGGATTTCATTCTGGATATCCCTCTGGAAATTTCGGTCGAACTGGGCAGAACATCGTTGATGATTAATGAACTCTTGAAGCTGGGGCAGGGCTCGGTGATCGAATTGACCAAGGTTGCCGGCGACACCCTGGAGGTGCTCGCCAATCAAAGGCTCATTGCCAGGGGTGAAGTGGTGGTCATCAACGATAAATACGGCATTCGTCTTACCGAAATCATCAGCCCGATGGAGCGGATTGAAAAACTGCGGTGATTTCCGAAACTTTCATAACCGCGGGGTTCAAGATACTGGGAATGCTGGTCATTTTACTGGGCGGGTTGTATCTCGTCCTGTATCTGGTGCGCCGCATGTCCGGTATTACCTCAGACCCCAAACGTGGCCAGCTCCTTCAGGTATTGTGTATTCGTCATGTTGGCGTCAAAAAGCAGGTTGCGCTGGTTCAGGCGCCTGGCGTACTGCTGGTTCTCGGATTGAGCGGAGACCGCATTCAACTGCTCGATAAAATCGCTCTGTCAGAGATCGGCCAGCAGGTGTCAGATCATGAATAATTGTTTCAAATCACGTTGGGTTTTTGGCCTTATCGTCATGATGCTGGTGCTGTGGGTGGGGCTGGCATCTGTGGCGCATGGGGCGGATCCGCCGCATACGTCCGGAAGTTTTCCCATGATTTCCATCGGTGTGGACAAAGCCAAAGGGCCGGAAGACGTGTCGGTCGTCATCCAGATTTTCGCGCTTCTGACCGTTCTCTCGATTGCGCCGGCGATTTTGATCATGATGACGTCGTTTACCCGATTCATCATCGTACTTTCGCTGCTTCGTCAGGCCATGGGCACCCAGCAGATGCCGCCCAATCAGATCCTCATCGGACTGGCCCTGTTTCTGACGTTTTATGTGATGACACCCGTATGGCAGAATATCAATCAGAATGCCCTGCAACCATTTTTAGAAAAAAAAATATCGTCCGAACAGGCCATTACCGCCGCATTGACCCCTGTTCGGGCCTTCATGTACAAACAGATTCGAGAAAAAGATCTGGCGCTGTTTGTGGAAATCGCAGGGCTAAAACGCCCCAACACCCCCGCGGATGTTCCCACGATGGTCATGATTCCGGCGTTCATCATCAGTGAACTGAAGACGGCGTTCGAGCTGGGGTTTTTATTGTTCATTCCTTTTCTCATCATTGACATGGTGGTCTCCAGTATTTTGCTTTCCATGGGGATGATGATGCTGCCGCCGGTCATGATATCCCTGCCGTTCAAACTTTTGCTGTTCGTGCTGGTGGACGGCTGGAGGCTCATTGTCGGTTCCCTGGTCAAAGGATTCATGTAGGAGGCGTTTTACCGATGACACCCGAATTTGTCACAGGATTTTTTCTGGAAGCCATGAAGACAACCATTTTGTTGTCCGCGCCGGCGCTGGCGTTTGGTCTGGTCGCCGGTATTCTGATCAGCGTTTTTCAGGCAGCCACCCAGATCAATGAAATGACGCTGGTGTTGATTCCCAAAATGGTTGCCGTGGGGATCGCCCTGATTATCTTCTTTCCCTGGATGATGGAGGTGATGGTGGATTTCACCCGCAATGTCATCATCAATCTGCCGACCACCATCCATTGACGATTCTGAAAGCCGCCTCCCGTATGGCGTCTCACGATGGTTTTGAAAAATGCCGAAACGGTTTTGTCGCCTGATTTAACAGGACGCCCATGATTACACTGACAATTTCAGTGATGCAGGTAGAGCTTTTCCTGTTCATTTTTTTGCGTGTCAGCGCCATGACACTCACTGTCCCGGTATTTGACAACCGCAACATTCCCGTGATGTTCAAAATCGGCTTTTGTTTTGTCATGGCGCTGGTGCTGTATCCGGTCGTCCATCTCAAAATTGTCGTGACGACGCCGTCTGTCATTCAGTTTGCCATCGGCGCCGCCGGTGAAATCTGTATCGGCGCTGTCATGGGGTTTGTGGTGCGGCTGCTCTTTGCGGGCATTCAGCTTGCCGGCGAACTGGCGGGGTTTCAGATGGGCTTCAGTATCGCCAATGTACTCGACCCTATGTCCAGCACCCAGCTCCCTCTGATTTCTGAATTGATGTATATGTTCGCCATCATGATACTGCTGACGGTCAACGCCCATCACTGGATACTGCGGGCCGCGGCGCAGAGCTTCACGGTGATTCCTCCATTTGGATTTCATGTCTCCGGAAGTCTCATGACCTTTCTGATGGATGCCGTTCGAGATATCTTTGTGCTGGCCATCAAGATAGGCGCTCCGGTGATTGCGTCCCTGCTGCTGATCAGTCTGGGGATAGGGCTGGTGGGGCGCACCGTACCCCAAATGAACGTTTTCATGGTGGCCACGCCGGTGAATATCATTGTTGGCATTTTCTTTTTTTCATTCTCGCTGCCGATGATGGCGACGTATATGGCCCAGCTTTTCGAT
>JAJYBO010000135.1 GCA_021778975.1 Deltaproteobacteria bacterium | reverse complement strand
CGCCTGCGGGCGCACTGGTTCCCAAATGGGGACAGCCAGTAACCGGAATTATCTCTTTAGCCGTATTCACGATTATTGCACTGATCACCTGGTTTATTTTCAGCGACCCCCGCGGCCCTGTCGGCGCATTTCCCTATCCTTTTGTCATGTATCTGGCCATGATGATTTTGGTAGGTCTGTATCAGCATATGTTTTTGGGCGACTGGCCGTTTCAGAATCTTCCTCAGCCCACACGCGGCGTTGTGGAAACCATCGTGAACCTGATTATCAGTTGGTTTATGATTCATATCGTATTTTACAAACTTCTGGGGCTGGGGTTTAATTTTCTCAGCCAGGATAACATCAACGCCGTCGCCGAAGCCGGCAAGTTCATGCTTCCGGGCGGCAAGCCTCTGACGCTGGATGCCATGAAGACGTTGCATCTGGGACAGAGTGCGGTTGTCTGCTTTGTCTTGATCGGATTTTTCAGCTATCCGTTCGTCACCATCCTGTTTGGTAAATGGCCGGTGCGTCCTAGTGATCTGACACAGCCACAAGCCGGTCTCCTGGAAATCGGCTGGTGTTCCATTTTGACCTTCTTCTTCTATTCCGTTCTGATCGTTCCGTTCTGGGGACTGATTTATGGAGTGAAATTAGGTAGCTCCTTCGCCTTGAATACGCCCTGGTGGACAGGGATCGCCGGTTTTCCTCATGTACACTGGGTGTTCGGCTGGTGGGAATGGATGATCGTCATTCTGTTTATGACCGCCAATGTCTGGAGAGGCAAACCCTGGTCCGCGCTGCCGTTGTCACAGCCGGCCAAAGGTCTGGTATCTTTCGTGTGTATCGTAATTCTGGGTTATATCATGGCCCTCATCTGTGTCAACCTGGCCCCAATGTGGCTGGGAGACGTGGTGCATCATCTTGACAAAGAGGCCGCCGAAAAACTGCGATTCTTGTGGTATCACGCAGCGGAAATCGCCGGGTTCACCCTGGTGCCGTTCCTTATCTGGCATCATTATTTTGACGACATGAGTCCTGTGGAAAACGTGGATTCATGGGCGGGGTTCTGGTTCAGAACCTTTGGCGTTCTGGTTCTGTGCGCCATCAATTACATCGTCTTTTATTATGTCGGGTTCGGTTCATGGGCGTTGGGAATTCCGAATTGGGATCATAAATTCGTCCATGGCGAGTCTCTGGTCTGGAATTTCTGGTATATCATCCCGTTGCTCTGGAACGAATGGTTCTTTCATAAATGGCCGTTCTACGAACATGCGCATCATTGATCGTTGCAATGGCGTTTCAGATTTTGGACTTTTTGTGGTGTGATGTTGTGTGCCCGGAGGCGTGGTAATAAATGCTTCCGGGCTTTTTTTATCTGCCTGTCCGGGCGATAATGAATTCAGCGGTTTTCTCCGCGGACAGTCCGAACAGATCTTCGATGCGGAGCATTTCCAGATAGGCGTCATCCCATGTCACGCTGGCTTCCTGAACGATGTTTTTGATGCGTTCGTGCTTGCCGCCCAGCGCCTTCACTTTGACCTGAAGTGCTGCTTCGTTCCGGAAAGAAATGTGAAGCAGCAGCAGATTGCTGATTTTGTTGGGAGATTCCGCTGACAGCACGGGGATGATCACGATGTTGCGCTCATCCTTCCTGCCCTTGCCGATGAATACATTGCCTTCCCGGACGATGATCCGTTTGGTGCCTTTGAGCCGGGCGTCGTTTTCGACCCGGGATGGCAGTTCCGCCAGAGAATCCGTCTTCTGCTGGATGTGGATGGTGGTCTGATCCGTAATTTCTCCCAGTACGTTCAGTCCGTCCACCGCATAAAGCAGAGCGCCATTCACCCGGTCAACGACACCCTGAAGGTTTTTCAGCACCCGGATATTGTTGCCCGTCAACTGCGACAGACCGATGCCGTTGTCGGTCAGCGCATCGAAGAGAATGCCTTCGATTTTGAGCAGGATGCGACTGGTGCCGACGGTTACGGTTTTCGCCTGGTGTTTGATGGCGTCCACCGGTCTGGCCAGATAGTTGATGGCCCGTCCGAGAGATTCGAACAGTGTGTTCAGCATGTTCTGAGCGGTGCCCTTCCTGCCGAAATCCAGTGCGAAATCGAGTACCGGAAGCCTTCCCGCCAGATACTTCAGAAGAATGGACAGGTCCGCGCCGGCCTGATAGCCCATCGTTGCGCAAAGTCCGTACGTTTCGTTGTGCTTCTTTAAATGGTAATAGAATTCGGCGACTTTTTCCCGGAAAGGACGTTCGAGAACCAGCTCATAGACATCCATGCCTTCCTGAAGATAGCGGTTCACCATCTGCCGCAGGTCTTCACGGAAATCGAACAGGAGTTTCGACCCTTCGTGAATGGACAGCGCCGCGAAATATCCCCAGATATGTCCTGCCAGCGTGTTGACGATCGGCGCCAGATGGCCGCTTGCCGCCGGAACATGAAACACGTCATCGGCGTAGGGTTCGAAGCGGTCTTCGCCGTTATCGGCGATTACCACCACCGCCGCCTTGTGGGCTTTGAAAATGGCCGTATCCTTGATGATATCGCCGATGACGGCGCCGCGGGCGCCGGCGGCGCACACGATGATGAGAGGTTCTGAAGACAGGTCGATATGCTTTTTGTCTTCCACATAGTCGGATGAAATGGTTTTGTAGCAGAGTTCGCTCAGCTTGATGCGGATCTCATCCGCGGAAGACTTGTTGGGGCCGCTGCCGACCACCGCCCAGTAGGTGCGTGTCTGCGCCAGTTTCCGGGCGGACTCCCGAATGATGTCCTGCTGGGAAAGAACGCTGCGCATCTGTTGCGGCAGTTCCAGAAGGCGACGGAGTTCATCCGCGATAAACGCCGATGTCTTGAGCTTCCGGAGACCGGCCAGAAACAGCCCTACCAGCGCTCCGGCGACAATCTGGGAGTAAAACGCCTTGGTGGACGCCACCGACATTTCGATATCCCGACCGCTGCTGGTGTACATCACTCCGTGAACCTTGAAAGTGATGTCGGAATCCCGGCGGTTGACGATCGCCAGGGTCAGTGCGCCCCTTTCCCGCACCATATCCACCGTCCGGTTGGTGTCCGCCGTGGTGCCGGACTGCGAAATGGCCACCACCAGTACATCCTGCATGTTTTGAGAATGCGCCGAACCTGACAGCCGGAATCCGCTCAACTCGGAGGCTTTCATGGCGGCGATCTGAATGGAGGGATCATCCAGATAATATTGGGTGATGTCCGCGCACGCCTGAGCGGCGACGCCGGCGGTTCCCTGGCCGATAAAAAATATCCGGCGGATCTGATTCTGACAGAAAGCCTTCCGAATCACCTCGGGAATGACCGATTCTCCCAGGTCGACCGACGCCAGGCCGGATTCCGGATCGATCCTCCAGCGGTTGATGAGGGTCTTTTCGACTGAGGCGGGCGCTTCGGAAATTTCCTTCAGAAAATAGTGGGGGAATCCCTGCCGGTCAATGTCGCGGGACATGATTTCCGTCGTTCTGACATCCGCATCGCTCAGAACGATTGGCGTCCCGTTGTAATACATGGCCTGAATGGCCGCCGCCGCGCCGTCTGAATTCTGGTCCAGGATGAAAATCTGCCCCTGGGTGGGGCCGGAAGGGCTGCTGACGATTTTTTCGCCGTCCATTTTGATGTAGCGCCGGGTTTCCTCCACAAATCCGTACACCTCTGAAACCGGCATGTAATGATCACCGGAAAGCCCCACGAATATCGTCTGGCCGCTGCCTTTCTGGGCCAGAAAAATCTTTCCGGGTGCTGCGTCCGATGTCATCAAAATGGCGTGAGATCCCTTGAAGGTGTTGACCGCCTGACGGAATGCGTCTTCTACGTTCATGCCGGCCTGCATGAATTTCTGAATCTGCAGCGGTATGATTTTGGTGTCCGTCGTGATGTCCGGAGAAATCATGACGCCGTCCGATTCGAGTTCCGATTTCAGTTCCTGATAGTTATCAATATCGCCGTTCAGACAGGCTTGAATGACGCCGATATCTTCAGAAAAAGGCCGGTTGGAACGATTGTCCACCGGATGGCAGTTGGCGGCCGTGATGGCGCCTACGGATGCCCAGCGGGTATGCGCCGCGATGTTATGGCAGCGATGCGGAATTTCGGCGATCACATGGAGCAGCGCGTCTTCGCTGATTTGCCGACGGATAAACGCGATGTTGTCACCCAGTTTGCCGATTTCGGCGGCCACTTTATAGGTAAAGATCACCGCCGTTTGCGCCTTGCCGTTGTACTTGTGATGATGCAGGCTGATTCCCCGGTTGAGCAGGACGTCCAGATTGCTTCTTTCCGCCAGTTCCTGGGACAGGCCCAACGTTTCAATGGCGCTCTGGAATCGTTCATATTCAGCGGCGTTCAGAATGAACGTTTGGGAGATGCCTGCGGAATCCCGGCCGCGGACTTCCAGCCGGTCAATGCTGTTCAGGACGGCGTTGAGCTTTTTGAAAACCGCCGTGATTTCCGGAGAATGTTTGGGTGTTTCACCGATCAGATACTGGATGCGTTTTATGTTTTCGAGAATTTCATTTTTTAAACACCAGAGTACATCTTTGAGAATTTCATGGTTGCGCATGATGACACTCATGTCGGCGGCGGATATCTCGCCCATATCATGAGCTATGGCGGCAGATTCGGATTGAATGTGCTCTGAAAGTTTCCGGGAGATATCTGAAATTTTTTGCTGCAAATCAGAATCAGCATATACCAGTGTGAAAGCATCCACTGTTTTCAACTGCTGAGACTGTTCCAGAAGCTTTTGCAGCGCCGTTTCACCGCCCATGTATTGAAGGCTCAGCGATAACTGCCGAGGGGTGAATGCCGCATATCCGGAAGACATAACGGAGTCCGCCATCTTTGCCAGAATTTCCACTTGCTGAACGGTGTCGGTTCCGGAAGGACGTTTAAAATATATGATTCCCGAAAGCCCGCAACAGAGCAGGGAAGCGCGGCAGGGGAAAATGATGATGGATCCGCCCGGAACCCGCGCCGGACATCGCCCCACATGGATATTCAGCGGCCGAGCTGCAGAAATCCACCGTAAGACTCTCCCCCTCTTACCCCAAAGACAATTCAAGTATTTTGCAAGAAGCATCCGCCACCTGACCTCTCGACCGCGTCATTTCATGGAAAAGAAATTGGACTATTCGCCGCGCATCCTTACTACCCGGAATCTCCCGATATCGCGCATTAGGGATGCAGTTTTTCGGATTTTTTGATTTTGAAATTTTCTTTTTCGATCTGAAACAGCGTTCCGTTTTGCACGACATAAATCCACTTCCCATCAGGTGATACGGAAATAGATGGGGTCATCGGAACCGCCGGTAATCCGATATCGGATTTGCGAACCAGTTTCATATCAGGCAATGAATAGCTCATCAGGTAGCGATCGAACGCCACATAAATCGCTTTTCCGTCTGGCGAGATTGCGGAAGCTGCAAAATAAAGAGGCCCCGGCCTGTCGCCTGTAGGCATCGGACCGTGCGGCCCCCCTGAAGGCGGTGACTGCATGGACGGCGACAACGGCCCTGGCGGAAAATTGCCGGCGCCTGCCGTTGATTCAGGCCCAGTCGGCCCTTCTGGCTGCAGTGCATATGCCTGGATTTGAAAAAAAACACCGATGGCTACAAAAAACACGCACAATTTGACAAATCTCATCTTCGTAACTCCTTTCATCAATGAATATCAATGGGTTTTAGCATTATACCCCTTCCTGGGAAGGCCCCTTTAAACATGATAAAATTGCCGAATGACCCGCACCACCCGCGCGACATCTGCATCCGTCATTTCGTAATACAGCGGCAGTCTGAGTACACAGTCGCTGATTTCATTGGTGACGCGCATGTCACCCACCTGTCGTCCGTATTTTTGCCCCGCGGGTGCGGAATGCAGCGGCACATAATGGAATACCGCCAGAATGTTTTCATTTTTAAGCGCCTGAATCAGCAGCGTGCGTTCTTTAAGGCTCCGGGTGATGATGTAAAACATGTGGCCGTTGCAGGCGCAATCGTCGGCAACAAGAGGAAGCCGAATGGTTCCCTGATCCTGCAATGGTTTCAACTGCTGGTAATACTGCTGAAAAATCCGATTTCTGGCGGCAATGATCCGTTCGGCCTGTTCCAGTTGGGCAAACAGAAAGGCGCCGACCAGTTCACTGGGCAAATACGAAGAACCGACATCCACCCAGGTATATTTGTCCACCTGCCCCCTGAAAAACTGGCTGCGGTTTGTCCCCTTTTCACGAATTATTTCAGATCGCTGAATAAAACGTTCATCATTGACCAGAAGAGCGCCGCCTTCGCCGCTGATGATATTTTTGGTTTCATGGAAGCTCAGACATCCCAGATGCCCGATAGTCCCCAGAAAACGGTCTTTATACGTGGAAAAAAGCGCCTGAGCGGCATCTTCTATGACCCACAACCGATGCGGATGCGCGATATCCAGGATTTCATCCATATCGCAACTCATGCCGGCGTAATGCACCGGAACGATCGCTCGTGTACGGGATGTAATCGCCGATGAAATCTGTTTTTCATCAATGTTCAGGCTATCGGGTCGGATATCCACAAAAACCGGTGTCGCTCCCCGGAGTACAAACGCATTTGCCGTTGAAACGAACGTAAATGACGGCATAATGACTTCATCTCCTGGCTGAATATCGCACAGAATCGCGGCCATTTCCAGCGCCGCGGTGCCGGAATGTGTCAGCAGACCTTTTTTGCATTTCAGATGACGTTCCAGCCATTCATGACACCGCTTGGTAAAAGGACCGTCACCGGAAAGATGCTCGTCCACCATCACCGCCTGAGCGATATAATAAAGTTCTTTGCCTGCAATGTACGGTTTATTGAATGGAATATCGAATCGCTGCATTCTTGTTTTTCTCCATAAGCATCAGTCGCGTCCGTCAAACCATTTATGAAACGTGTAGTAGGCATGACACGGCTCAAACCCCAGTCGGCTCCACACTTTTTGAACGGCGATATTGGTAATCTGGGTTGAAACCAGCATACATTCGCACTTTTTTTCTAAAAACCACTGCATTGCCGCTGTCATCAGCAAGTGATAAATGCCGCGGCCCTGCGCTTCTGGCGCGACACCGAACAGAACGCCTTCTCCTTCCCTGTCACGGTTCAGCCGTAATGTTGCAAACCCCAGAATGTTCTCGCGATCATCCGTTGCAATCAATACCTCATCCGCGACGTCCCTTGAAACACAGGAATTTACCGCCCAGGATGTGTATGCCTCATCACACCGGGTGCGGTTTAATCGGGAATCCGCATGGTAATGTCCGAAATAGCCCTTGAACGATCTGGCTGCAACCGCCTGCACCTGGATTTCATCACCGGCGCGGATGCCGCGGATGGCGACATCGGAAGTATTGGCAGGAATTGGTGTTTTTGTCAAATTCCGGGCGTAATAGACCAGTGTATCCATTAACAGAAATCCAGCCGATTCCATCACCTGAACAACATCAAGTCTGGATGCCGGGCAGCGGGAGATGAGGAGTAATACCTCATTGTCACGGCAAAATTTCACTGTTTCCTGAAAATTGCCAATATCTTTCAGCATGGCCCTGGCGGTGCGAATGCCGAAACGCTGTTCGTCAACAGCCGACAGTGAAACTACAGAAGGGCTATGATCCATTGACGTTTGTCTCCTGTCCGGTATATGTTACTGTTTTACGGACGCAGCAATAAGGCCTGCCCATGCTGCGAAAGTGCATACGCGCCAGATATTCCCCAATCACTCCGATAGCAAACATCTGAGAGCCGGAAAAAATCGCGATAATTGACGCCAGAAACGGAAA
>JAJYBO010000134.1 GCA_021778975.1 Deltaproteobacteria bacterium | reverse complement strand
GCATAATACAGCATATGACGCCACTATCGCATCTACAAATCAAAATCTTGGAACTGCTGGGCATGGATACCACAATTTACAGCGGTATAGCGGAATTAAGGCAAACGGCAAAATATAATACTTCAATACGATTGACCCTGACAAAGCCAAGCTGATCTGTGCTTCGGCTCAAAGTTATGAATGATTTATTATTGCCGTTTGCCTAACCAAACCTCTGAGGTGTTGAGCGAACAGTAAGTATAACAATTCGCTTTAGGTGATTTCCAACAAAGAACACCCTGTGCTGACTGGAAACTGAGAGCCAGAAACAGAAAGGAATTTTTGAGGCTGCCCAGATTCAGACACCGATCACTTATGAAATGGATAATCATGATTGCAACGGGGCTGTCGGAGTAAAGACGCTGCACCCGGACTTTTTACAAAGCCGTCAAGGTTGTTGACACACGTTGTCGGGCAATATAAATAAAGGCTGTCCCGGCATTACACGACACAGATGGAGGTATAACTATGGCAATGCCAGTTAAACCAACTCCGATATTAAGAGGCGATGACGCTGTTCAGTTTTTTAAAAAGTTCTTTTCCTGTGGCTTTCATTGATGTGTGTAAGGAGATATCATTATGAAATTGGGTATTATTGGCTGTCCGGGTTCGGGAACATTGACGGTTTTTGAGGCACTGACCCAAACGGTTTCTCAGCCATCCGGAAAATCCGAAATGCGTGTCGGAACGCTTCGGGTTCCCGATGCCCGTGTGGACATCCTCAGCGATATGTATCATCCCCGAAAAACCATTTACGCCCAGATTGAATATCTGCTGCCCGGCAATACGCCCACCACCAAAAAAGACGCCGGAAAAGAAGCGTCGTCATGGTCGCAGGTGCGGGATTGCGACGCCATCATCCATGTGGTTCGTAATTTTATCGGTTCCGGCGGCGAGGCGCCACAACCATCGAGCGATTTTGAAGCGATAGACCAGGAAATGATCCTTTCCGATCTGGTAGCCGTCGAAAAACGGCTGGAACGCATGGAAAACGATAAAAAGCGCGGAAAAAAAACCGACGCCGAAGAACAAACCCTGCTGCAGCAATGCCGCCGGCGCCTCGAAAACGAAACCCCTCTTCGCAAATTTCCTGAAATCGCGTCAGCGCCGGTGTTGCGAGGCTTCGCCTTCATGTCCGCCAAACCCGTCCTGGTGCTGTTCAACAACATGGACGATGATGACGCATTGCCGGATATTCCCTCGATCACTTCAAGGGAAACCTGTATGGTCATCAAGGCCAAGCTGGAACAGGAACTCATTCAGATGTCCGACGAAGAAGCCAGAGACTTTCTGACAGAATTCAATATCACGGCCTCCGCAATGGACAGGGTGATTCAACAATCCTACACACTGCTGGGCCTGATATCGTTTTTTACCGTCGGAGAAGACGAAGTTCGGGCGTGGACCATCCAGAAAGGAACCTCCGCACTGGACGCCGCGGAAGTCATTCATTCAGATATCAAAAAAGGGTTCATTCGCGCCGAAGTGCTGTCCTATGCGGATCTTCTGGCCGCCGGCTCTCAGGCCGAAGCCAAAAAACGGGGCACCTTTCGCCTGGAAGGAAAAACCTACGAAGTCCAGGATGGCGATATCATCAATTTTCGCTTCAATGTGTAAGGTTTCCAACAAAGAACTTTCTGTGCTGAATTATTGACGGCTTCGTAAAAAGTCCGGATGCTGCGTTGCGCTGCATCTTTCGTCGTTGCGGCTTACCATAAGTACGCCTCACTCCTTGCGGATTTACGCGCCTTGCCTGCGGCCTTTTTACAAAGCCGTCTGAAATTCGACTTTTTACGAGAGCATCAATATTAAGGACGCCTTTAGATTTATATTCCCCCTTGAGGGGGGGGGTCTTTTCCAAATGGTATATTCTATACCGGAAATCACCAGAGCTGTATCGGCTTCCGATACGCATCGAATATGGAGAGATGGCTATGGCGTTTTGTTTTATGGAAGGCAATGAAGCCGTCGCCTGGGGAGCCAAAGCGGCGGGGTGTCGTTTTTTCGCCGGTTATCCGATTACGCCTGCAACAACGATTTATAACACCATGCTGGAGATTCTGCCCCCCGGCGGCGGCATCTGTATGCAGGGAGAAGACGAAATCGCCTCCATCGGGTTTTGTCTGGGCGCCTCCATGTGCGGTATGAAGGCCATGACCGCGACGTCGGGGCCGGGAATCAGTCTTTACAGCGAGCAGATATCTTTTGCCACCGGCAGTGAAATTCCGATTGTAATCGTAGATGTACAACGGCTTGGTCCTTCGACCGGCTCCGCCACACGAGGCGCGGATGGCGATATCCAGTTTCTGCGATGGGGAAACAGCGGCGGCATTCCATTGATTGTGCTGGCGCCGGCGGATGTCAAAGATTGCTATCTGTTGACGTTCGCCGCGTTCAATCTTGCAGAAACCTGCCGATGTCCTGTCATTGTGGCGTCCAACAAGGAAATCGGCATGACCCGCGAAAACATTGATCTATCCGCGCTGGCGCTTCCCGAAATCGTTCACCGAAATACCGCGCCGGAAGACCGCCCGTATCTGCCGTTTCACACCTCCGGTGAAAATGGCGTACCGGATTTTTTACCGATAGGGTGCCACATTCCGGTACGACAGACATCCTCCACTCACGGACCGGATGGGTATATCACAACGGATCCGGAGATCATCGCCGCAACGCAGCGCCGTTTGATCGCCAAAGTGGAATCCGCGGTGGAGGACTTCACCTGTCATGAATTTATGGAAGCGCCACAATCGGAGACCCTGATTCTCACTTACGGCGTATCGAGTCGGTCGGCAAAAGCGGCGTATCACCAATTGAACCGGGCGGGTAAACCGGTTTCTCTCCTGACACTGAAAAGACTGTGGCCGGCGCCTGAAAACCTGATCCGCAGCATCGCTGCGCCCATGAGACATATCGTCGTGGTCGAAATGAACATGGGACAATATTTGCGCGAAATCGAGAGAGTTCTTCCGAATAAACGGATATCGTTTGTCGGCAAGATGAATGGCGCGCTCATAACGCCGGATGAAATTATCGAGGGGGTGCATCGTGGCAGACAGCTTACTGAATGAGAGCAGACCGCCGGTATTTTGTCCCGGATGCACGCACGAACGCATCGTCGCCGCGCTGGACACCACGTTTCAGCGCATGGATATTCGAGGGACAGAAGCCGTTATCGTCAGCGATATCGGGTGTTCCGGGCTTTTCGATACATTTTTCAATACCCATGCGCTTCATGGGCTGCATGGCCGGGCGCTGACCTGTGCGGCCGGCATCAAAATGGCCCGTCCAGAACTGCATGTGATTGTCACGATGGGCGATGGCGGGCTGGGAATCGGCGGCGCCCACTTACTGGCGGCCTGCCGCCGAAACCTGAATCTGACGCTGCTGATATTGAACAATTTCAATTTCGGAATGACCGGAGGACAGTTTTCCGCGACCACCCCTGAAGACGCTCGGGTCGGCTCCGGTTTTTTGAATCAGCTCGAAAAACCGCTCGACGTGTGCCGGGTGGCGGCAAGCGCGGGGGCAGGGTATGTGTATCGCTGTTCCGCCTATTGTCAGAACCTGTCCGCAATTCTGGAATCCGCTATCCGATTTGATGGATTTTCGGTGGTAGATATGTGGGGTATCTGCACGGGTCGCTACACCCGAAACAACAAACTGACACCCGCCGCCATTGACGATAGTCTCGCGCGATTGCCTGCCGCGGCGGGGGTGGTTCCTGAAAACGAGCGTCCGGAATATGGATTTCGATACCGTCAGACCGCCGCGAGGTTGCCGCCGGTCACCATGCCAGGCGGCATACCGATTTGCTGCATTCCTCCGGCATCCGGCAGAAACGAAGTCATGATACTGGGCAGCGCGGGCCAGCGGGTCCTCACCGCCGGCGAACTTCTCTGCCTTGCCGGAATGTCCGCAGGGCTTCATGTCACCCAGAAGAACGACTATAACATTACGGTTCTCCGGGGACCCTCCATCAGCGATCTGGTGCTGTCCGATATGCCTGTGGATTATACGGGAACAACACGGCCTTCGGTCATCATCGCCATCGCTCAAGAAGGTGTTGATCGGCGAAAAGCGATTTGGGGTCAACTGGATGATACCGCGCTGGTTCTTGCCGCCGCCGATATCGAACTGCCAGAAACGAAAGCCCGTGTTCATCGCCTGGATTTCAAGAAAATGACTATAAAACCCCACGATCGGGCGCTGGCTTCCCTGGCTGTTCTGGCCGGACATCATCAGATTCTTTCTGCAGACATGTTGAACCACGCCATTGAATATCGTTTTCATGGCATGATGCGAGATAGCGCCCTGGCGCTGGTGCATACCGCGTTCGATTTTTACAGAAACGAATAAATAACGATATTTATTTGATTTTTAACGAAAAATCATTTTGTGAATATGGTTTTGCAAACCGTGAGTTCAAATATTTAAACTACCATTTATAGATATAATATCAAACAATTAAAGCAAAACTTATTAAACGGTGATGGCTCTGTTTATAAATTTAAACTTGCCGTTTATAATTTTTACTTTTAATATCAATAAATTAAAACAAATACGTCTAAATTGGTTCATAAAATTGAACTTCTGAATAAAAATTCCGCCGCATGCAGAAAGGATATATATGGACGAAAAATATAATATTTAAAATAACATATTGTAATAACAAACAATAAAATTATTTTTCACTAAAGGACGATCTACTGGCGCATATTGGCAAGCAAGTTGCATAACTCATGTCAAACCTAATAATTTCTTCATCTTTTTCCTCCTTTTAAGCAGCGAGTCAGGGTGTTCCTGACTCGCTGCTTTTTTTTGAAGAGAGGATAAGAGCCGCGCCCGCCTTTTTTCCTGCATCAAATGATTTGAATTTCTTCACAAACTGTTTTAATGAATAAGATCATGACGATTTCATAACCTGATTGGCGATCCGGTAAAAACCACCTTTCACAATAATACAGGCTCATAATCCCCATGAATGACAACCTTGATATTCTGGTCGTCGAAGACAGCAGGATACAGGCGAACATGCTGCAAAGTATGCTCGAAAAAAACGGATACAGCACCGCCATTTCCCGAGATGGCCGGGATGCCGTTCTTTTTCTGAAATCCGCCCGCCCCCGTGTTGTCATCAGCGACATCATCATGCCGAACATGTCGGGCTATGAACTGTGCGCCTACATGAAAACCCACGAACCGTTTCGGAACATCCCCATTATCCTTCTGACCGCGCTTTCCGATCCGGAAGATGTAATTCAGGCGCTTGAATGCGGCGCCGATAATTTTGTCACCAAACCCTATAATGAAGAATTACTGATTTCACGCATTCACACGGTGCTGTTAAACCAGAAATTCCGCAATATGTCCGAAAATCAGGATGGCATCGAAATATATTTCGCCGGCAAAAAACATGTCATCACATCGAAACGCCACCAGATCACAGACTTGCTGTTTTCCACTTATGAAAATGCAGCCCATAAAAACCGAGAGCTGGAACGGGTCAACGAAGAATTAATCCTGCTTCAACGAAAACTCGAACAGGATATCGCCAGACGCAGACGAGCAGAAGACCGGTTGATGGAATCCGAACAGCGTCTGAGTCTGGTCTTGAATTCCATCCAGACGGGCGTTGCAATCATAGATGCCGTCACCCATGTCATTGCCGACGTCAATCCATATGCCGCCAATCTCATCGGCCTGCCCAAAGAAGCCATCGTCGGAAGGGTTTGCCAGAATTTTATCTGTCCAGGCCGTGAAGACAAATGCCCTTTCACCGGCGCGGGGCTTAAGAACGAAAGCTCCGAACAAACATTGATTCGGGCCAATGGAGAAACACTCCCGATCCTGAAAAAGATAACGCCTATCACCATTCATCAACGAGAGTATTTTCTGGAAAGCTTTTCAGATATCACCGAACAGGTGCGGGCCCGGGAAGAAATCGAAAAAGCCAGAATCGCGGCGGAAATGGCCAACATGGCCAAAAGCGAGTTTCTGGCCAACACCAGCCATGAGATCCGCACCCCCATGAATGGGGTCATCGGCATGGTTGGGCTGCTTCTGGATACCGATTTGACGCCCGAACAGCGCGATTTTGCCGAGACCATCCGCAGCAGTGCAGATTCACTGCTGACCATCATCAACGACATTCTGGATTTTTCAAAGATCGAAGCAGGAAAGATGGATCTCGAGATCCTCGATTTCGACATCCGGATTATGGTCGAAGAAGTTTCGGAACTCCTATCCACCCAGGCATTTGAAAAAGGGCTGGAATTCGCCTGTATCGTGCATCATGACGTACCGTCCCTGTTGAAGGGCGATCCCGGAAGACTCCGTCAGGTGCTGGTGAATCTCGCGGGAAACGCCATCAAATTCACCGATTCGGGGCAGGTGATGATTCAGGCGCTTTTGGATAAAGAAGACAGCAGTACGGTGACCGTGCGCTTTCTGGTATCGGATACCGGCATTGGCATCCCGGAAGACAAACGGTACCGGCTGTTTCAGTCCTTTTCGCAGGTGGATGCGTCCATGACCCGACGATTCGGCGGAACGGGGTTGGGTCTGGTGATCTCCAAGCGCATCGCCAACATGATGCACGGCGACATCGGGGTGGACAGCAGAGAAGGGCATGGGTCAACATTCTGGTTTACAGTGGTCCTCGAAAAACAGATGAACGGGCTTTCCAGAGAGATCATTCAGCCCGTAAATATACAGGGTCAGCGCGTACTGGTCGTGGATGACAACATTGTCAACCGTCGCATCCTGAAAGAGCAGTTGAAATCGTGGAACTGTGATGTGGAAGAAGCGGAAGGGGGAGAAACCGCCCTTAAACTGCTGCGCCAGTTTGCCGGCGAAGACCGTCCGTTTCGTCTTGCCATTGTGGACATGCTGATGCCGGAAATGGATGGCAAGACGCTGGGCAGAAAAATAAAGACGGATCCGAAAATCACCGATACAATTCTGGTCATGCTGACATCCGCCGGAAAACGCGGGGACGCCGAACTGCTTCAGGATATTGGCTTTTCCGCCTATCTGACCAAACCCGTCAAACATTACCAGCTCTACGACTGTCTATCCACAGTGCTGGGAATGCCGCTGACCATCGTCAAAAAACCGGCCAAACCAATCGTCACCCGTCATACCCTTTCGGAAGAGAAAAAACGCAGTATCCGGATACTTCTGGCGGAAGACAACCCCGTCAACCAGAAAGTCGCTCGAAAGATGCTCGAAAAATTCGGGTATTATGCGGATACGGTCTCGAACGGTTTCGAGGCGTTAAAAGCACTGAGCATGATCGCCTACGATATGGTGCTGATGGATGTGGTCATGCCGGAAATGGATGGATTCGAGGCCACCGCGCAAATCCGTAACCCGGCCTCGAAGGTCACGAATCATGCCATTCCCGTCATCGCCATGACCGCGCACGCCATGAAGGGGGACCGCGAAAAATGTCTCGACGCGGGAATGGACGATTATATTTCTAAACCCATCAAGCCGGACGATCTGCTGAGTGTGGTGGAAAAATGGGCGCTCAAGAACAAAAGAAAACCTGAAATCGAAGGTGCGCCCATCATGCAAGGTGTTATTCTGTAAATGCCTTCAATACAATGCAGGCATTCGTGCCGCCAAAACCAAACGAATTGGAAATGGCGTGTGTAACGGCTTGTTTCCGGGCATGATGAGGGACATAATCCAGATCACAGCCATCGGATGGATTTTCAAGGTTCAGGGTTGGCGGAATGATGCCATTATGAATGGTCAGGGCGGTATAAACAGCTTCTACGCCGCCGCCGCCGCCCAGAAGA
>JAJYBO010000133.1 GCA_021778975.1 Deltaproteobacteria bacterium | reverse complement strand
TCGGACTCATCAACATAATCCACACCGATGGCTTCCAGTATCTGCGCTTCCACAAAATGCCCGATACGGCACTTGGCCATGACAGGGATGGTCACCGCATCCATGATCTTGTATATGATGTCTGGATCGCTCATACGCGCCACACCGCCATGCACCCGGATATCGGCCGGCACCCGTTCCAGCGCCATGACGGCACACGCACCAGCCTGTTCGGCGATTTTGGCCTGCTCCGGCGTAACGACATCCATGATGACGCCCCCTTTTAGCATCTGCGCCAGCCCACGCTTCAGGTCAACTGTTCCCACTACTTGATCTTCCATTACGTTCCTCCTTGCCAATGCCTGTATGCGACATTGGATTGTTAATTTCTTATCGAGACTCTCTTGTTGTTTTTTACCTGGCCAAACCGGGCCGGTCATTTCCAGTATGCATAGTGATGGTGAACAGGGCCATGCCCCTTTCCCAGCCGATATCCCGCGCCCGCTTTCAATGCCGCCGTAATATAGCACTTCGCTTTTGAAACCGCATCTTCTATTTTATATCCTCTGGCCAGACAGGCGGCAATGGCCGATGAAAGCGTACAGCCTGTCCCATGCGTGTTTTGTGTTTCGATGCGGTCCTCGCAAAACCTGACCAAACGATCATCTGTCTTCAAATACAGAAAATCGTTACTGTGTTCGGAAACGCCATGCCCGCCTTTCAAGACAACAGCGTCAGGCCCAAAATCGGAAAGTTTTCGACATGCCGTTTCCAATACGTCATCATCGGCCTGCATCAATCGCGATACCGGCTGCCCCAAAAGAACCGCCGCTTCGTGCAGATTTGGTGTCAGCACTGTCGCTAACGGAAAAACCGATGAAACCAGTGCTGCGATCGCGTCATCCCGAAGCAATCTGTCACCGCTGGTCGCAATCATCACGGGATCCACGACAATCCGCGAAATATCGTACCGCCTCAAACATTCTGCCACAGTGTGGACGACTTCCGAAGAATGCAACATGCCAATCTTGACGGCATCAACCCCTATATCGTCCAGAACAGCCTCTATTTGTTGCCGAATAAAATCTGGCGGCGCGGGAAATATCCCTCTGACCCCTTGCGTATTCTGAGCCGTCAGAGCGCAGATCACGGACATACCATAACATCCCAAAGCCGAAAACGTCTTGATATCCGCCTGAATACCCGCACCGCCTCCGCTGTCCGACCCTGCGATGGTCAAAACCCGGTAATACCGCTTCATGATTCTTTCGTCGTACGGATGTCCTCCTGCTGAAGCCGCCGGATGGCGCACCACTCGCCACACATGGAACACGCCTGATGCGTCTTGACTCCGGACGACACGGTTTCCACTTTTTCGAGATACCGGCTAAATTTTTCAGGATCAATGGACAACCGCTCCTGGATATCCCAATCGAAACTTTTTCTGGCCTGTGACATCTGCAGATTCCGCGATACAGCATCCGGTCGCTTTCTGGCCAGATCCGCAGCAGCAGCGGCAATTTTAGAAGCCACCACCCCTTCACGGACGTCCTCTAAAGACGGCAGCCGTAGATGCTCCGCCGGCGTCACATAACAGAGAAAGTCCGCACCATACATCCCCGCCAGCGCCCCCCCAATAGCCCCCGCAATATGATCGTAACCCGCCGCGTAATCAATGACCAGAGGCCCCAGAACATAAAACGGCGCTCCATCACACAGCGTTTTTTCTTTTCGGACATTCTCCTCTATCAAATGCAGCGGCACATGTCCCGGCCCTTCCACCATCACCTGAACATTCGCGGAGCGACATCGCTGCACCAATTCTCCAATAATTTCAAGTTCTCCGAATTGTGCTGCGTCATTGGCATCATACGTACAACCAGGTCTCAATCCATCGCCGATAGACAGCGTAATATCGTACGCACTGGCCACCGCAAGAATTTCATCGAAGCTGGCATAGAGAAAGTTCTCTGCATTTTGATGTTTCATCCATTGCGCCATAAGCGCCCCGCCCCGACTGACAATCCCCAGCGTCCGCTTTTCGACCAAGGGCAAATGGCGTTTTAACAAGCCTGCATGGATGGTCATAAAATCAACCCCCTCCACGGCCTGTTTTTCCATGATACGCATGAAATGCGCAAAATTCAGTCGCTCCGTCGTATCCAAACCGATCATGGCGTCATAGATCGGAACCGTTCCCAGCGTGATATCAAATCCTTCTATAATACGCTTTCTGAAAGCCGATGTATCCCCGGAAATAGATAAATCCATGACGGCATCGGCCCCTGCATCCACAGCGGTCCTGACTTTTTGAAGCTCATTTTCATAATCACAGGTCGCGGGCGACGTACCGATGTTGGCATTGATTTTTACACGGGTATCAGCGCCAATTGCCACAGGCGTCAGGTTCGTGTGCCGACGATTTCGTGGAACAACGACATGTCCCCGTCTGATGGCATCACATAGCCGTTCTGGTTGAAGGTTCTCATTTTGTGCTGTCCGCAATAAAAATTGTGGGACATTTCCACTCCGCAGGTCATCAATAATGGTGCTCATGATATCTCTCCGATAATAAAAAAAGCGGGTAAACGCGTCAGGAACGTTTTTACCCGCTTCACAATATAGCGGCTCATGTTCCTTACGCTGGCATGATCCAGGTCAAGTTCAAGGGTATGATCTCAGCCCCGCTGACGTATTCTTCGACGGGACACCCCTACTTATTGCGGTTCATTATATCGTCATGACCTCATAAAAGTCAATTTGGATGCCTCCGAAAAACTCATTGACTTTCCATCAGTGGATGAATAGATTGCTTTTCATGAATGGCTTTCTGAACCCGCAGGCACTTTCCGGAGTTTTTGTTGACGGACAACCTGAAGGGAGGTGTTGCAGCAAGAAGTCTATATTTCAGAAGGAATGATTGAAGGTAGAATTTAGTTAAAATTCAAGGACTAATTGAGAGGAGCAGGTTATGTCCATTGTCACGATTTCAAGGGGATCGTACAGCAAAGGAAAAGAAGTCGCCCAAAAAGTCGCGGAAAGGCTGGGGTACAAGTGCATTGCCCGGGATGTTATCATCGAAACATCCAAGGAATTCAATACGTCAGAATTTAAACTCATTCGGGCGATTCACGACGCGCCGTCCATCCTGGAAAGATTCACGCATGGAAAAGAAAAGTATATCGCCTATTTTCAGGCGGCCCTGTTAAAACATTTACGCGAGGACAATATCGTATATCATGGTCTGGCGGGGCACTTTTTTGTGAAGGGTGTAAGCCATGCGCTGAAAGTCAGAATCATCGCCGATATGGATGACCGGGTACGGCTTGAAATGGCGCGAGAAAAGGTTTCTAAAGAAGAGGCGTTGCGCATCTTGAAAGGTGATGACGAAGAACGTCGAAAATGGAGCTTCAATCTTTACGGTATTGATACTGCAGATCCGGCGCTTTACGATCTCATTGTCCATATACGAGAGCTTACGGTGGATGACGCCGTTGACATCATATGCAACGCGGTGGGGCTGGACCGTTTCCACACCACCTTCGAATCTCAGAAAATGATGGACAATCTGGCCCTTGCCGCCGAAGTCAAGGCCGCTCTCGTGCATATCAATTTAGACGTCGAAGTGCAGGCGGAAGACGGACTCGTTCATGTAGAATCCCGGGCGCCTCTGACAGAAGAAACAGAACTGGAAAAAGAAATGGAACAAATCGTCATGGCCATTCCTGGTGTAAAGCGGGTAAATATCAAGGCAGTGCCACGCGTCAAATGGAGTGATGGACGGCTTTTCCCCTGAGACGGCCCTACCGCCCGCCAGCCATCTGACGGGCGAAAAAAATATCAAACTTCAACGGCTTAAAAGACGCACTTTGATACCGACAGTTCCTTTTTCGTCACCCATCATCTGACCGATTCTGTTCATCATCTCTTTTCCGTCCGTCCAGTTGCCCTTGATGGTAACCACAATATCTTTACCTTCGACATCAACTTTTACAAAGGGGATTTCTTCCATCAGGGACACCTGGATACACGCTGCAAGCCATAACATCCGCATGGCGTTTCGGGACGTGGAGGTTGGTTGAAAACAGGGACGCTGCACCGCTCTGCAAATGATTTCAGCGGCGTCATCCACCCCCATTGCATGGATGGGAATGACGATATCATACAGGGCGGGATCGGCGCTATCACAGCCATAGATGTAGTGGCTCCAGCGGTGATGCGCGGCATCGTCTTTTTCGAGGCTCTTTCTGGCCTGCGACGCTGTAATCCCTTTTCGGCTCATTTCTTCGGACATCCGGTCATCCATATCGGCAATGACTCTGACCTTTAGGACATGAGAAATTTTCTGAACGAAAAAATGCCCTTCAAAACCGTGATAAACCACATTGTCCTTCAGAAAAGAATCCAGAAGCACCTTCTGGACATATGCACGGTATTTTTCTTTCGCGTATGCGTGGCTGTCCACAGCGGCATGATGGTTATGGGCGGTTCTGAACAGTTCCATTCCGGGAGTAATGAACCGATACGAAGACTCTAAAATAGCTTCGCGGGAAACACATTCATATCCCAGCGTCGCGGCCACGCTTTCGGCAACTCTCTTTCCGTGGCTGTAAGAGCCTCTTGAGATGGTGATGACAGGCATATGTTTGGTTTTTCTGACAAGCCCCCATCTTCCGCCTGATCGGGAAAATACAGGAGGAATTTACGTCAGGGAGGCTCCTATATTGATGCGACAGGGCCTGAGACGCGTTTATAAACATCCAGGCCCTGACAGTTTGATTTCTGAACGCTCTTATTTAAAGACGATTACAGCCATAAAGCCAGGAACATACTACTTGCACAGGGCGACCTTACAGGATCGCCCCGACATATGTTCTTTATTGGAAATTCAAAACCCAGGCATTCTTCTATACAGCGGCTTCAAACTCTTTTGCAGCGGCTGCAGCCTCTGCATCAACTTCTTTAACTTCCTTGATTGTCGAAAGCAGAGAAGCCACCAGATTCATGATCATGAGGATACCGGCCACAATGACAAAGCCTCGTAAGAATGCGTGATCTTTCATGGTAAGCGGAATGTGTCCATTCTGAAACACATGCTGCACATGGCGATATCCATGTCTTGCGAGATATCTGTGTTCCAGCGTCGTAAAAATAACGCCCGAAATATCAACGCCGAATATCAATCCCAAAGATCTCATCATGTTCAGAATGCCGCCCGCCAGACCCAGTTTTTCACGAGGCGCAGCCCCCATGATAGCACTGTTGTTGGGAGGGGTAAACATCCCCATGCCAATTCCCAGAAGGACCAGCTCACCTATCAGCACAATGATATGGGCGTGACTTCCGAGGAATAACAGCGCAAAGCAGGCCAGCGCGGACACCAGCATACCACCGGCTGTCATAAGCTTGGTTCCGGAGCGGTATTTGTCCGAAATATAACCGGCAAACGGTGCGACGACCGCCATCGCCAGCGGAATCGGCGTCAACAGGCTGCCCGTCAGAGCAGGACTGTAATCGAGTACTTTTTCGCAATAGAACGGCATGAGAAACAGTATGGCAAACAACACATAATAAGACATCATGCCGGTCAGGTTTCCGATCAGAAAAGTGCCATTTTTAAAGAGATTCAGGTCAATCAGCGGATTTTTAACCCGCAATTCGGTAATCACGAACAGGCTGATAAGGATTACGGACAGAACGCCATAGAGTAAAATGGTGTCTGACCCCCACCCAAGCTTGACGCCTTCATTGAACACCAGCACGAGAAACGCCAGACCCGATGCAAAGAATATCGTTCCCAGGTAGTCAATTTTTTCTTTTATGGCTGTTTTCACGTTGGGTGGCAGAATCATCAAGCCAGCAAGGGTGCCAACGATGCCGATGGGGATATTGATATAAAAAACCGCCCGCCATCCGACACTCGAAATCAGAAGACCGCCCACAAAAGGCCCTATGGCCATTGCAATGGCCTGCACCGCTCCCTGAATACCGATCGCTTTACCACGTTCACTGGCCGGAAACGCCTGGGTGATCAACGCCACGGAATTGGCCTGCAAAAGCCCTGCACCAACCGCCTGAATGACACGGGCGATAATGATATAGGCAGCGGATGTGGCCATACCACAAAACAGAGAGCCGACGGTGAAAATCACAAACCCCATGTTGTAGAGTTTGGATCTGCCCAACATATCGGCAAGCCTTCCGAAAAAAGGAAGAAACACGGTCAATGTCAGCATGTAGGACATGGCTACCCATTCGATGACAGCCATGCTGGTGTTGAAGTCGGTTTTGAGGGTTGGCATAGCGACATTGACAATGCTCACATCCAGAGCCGACATGGTAGCGCCGATAAGTACGTTGACGAGAATGAACCACTTCCACGCCGGTCGTTCCGAAAAAAACGGGTGGGGGAACTGCATCAGTCCTTTCTTTTTCATGATATCCTCCTTAAGATATGCGGAAAAGGAAGTTGTCTGCGGGAAACCATCTGAAAACGGGGCCAATTATCAGGAATAATCTCCGTCATATCATGGAGATCGGTCATGATCATTCATCAGTACCTGAACAATATCTCGCAAAAAACGAGTCGAAGGGATTTCGGGACGCACAGAAGCACTTGCCGGTACTTCTATCATAACGCTTGATGGTACAGCATGGGCCAGGATATATTCCTGGATACTTCAGGTAGGATATCATGATTTTTGAAGGAATTGCAATCTCAATTTATGTTTCGCTCCGAAAACGAAATAGCCGACACCACGAACTTCTATAACCTGGCAAAGAGTTTTGAACATCCGCCATCACATCTGTTAACACGGATTGAAATGCTCATTTGAATTGAATGTAACACGTTGACCGTAAAAGTCAAGATATTCAGTGCGTACCATGAATTTTTCGGTGACGGTGAATATCTTGACTTTGTCTGTCACCGTCGTACAATAGCATCCATAACCGAAGGAAAGTATCCATGCAATCTGAATATCCGAAAAAATCACCACAAAAGACGCTGCGATGCAGATAGGTGTTTTCGACTCCGGGATCGGCGGCCTGAGCGTACTTTATGAAGCGCTCAAACAAATGCCGCACGAGGATTACATTTATTATGCAGACACCGCCAACGTCCCTTATGGCGATAAACATCGAGAACAGGTGCGGCATTGTATATTCGACGCCGTTCGGCTTTTGGCGCAAGAAGGCATCAACGCCCTGATCGTTGCCTGTAACACGGCTACGAGTGTGGCCATTCAGGATATCCGGCGCCAATATGACTTTCCGATTATCGGCATGGAGCCAGCGGTGAAGCCAGCGGTGAATTCTGTACCCAATAAACGGGTGATGGTATTTGCAACGCCGCTGACACTGTGCGAATCAAAATTCGTTCACCTGCTGCATCAGGTGGATACCAACAATGCCGTAGATTTTCTGCCGTTACAAGAACTGGTCCGTTTTGCGGAAGCATTTGAGTTTGACACTGCTACTGTCACGATGTATCTCAGAGACCGCCTCGATGGGTATGATTTGAATCAGTATGGCGCGGTGGTTCTCGGCTGCACTCATTTCCGGTTTTTCGAAGATCATATTCGCTCCGTCTTTCCCAAAGACACCATCATCATAGATGGCAACTTCGGAACGGTTCGGAATCTGAGAAAAATATTGATTTCCAAAAATGACTTTCATCATGGGACCGGCCGGATAAAATATTATGTCTCTGGTATGGAAGCTGCCGATACCGCAATGATGGAACGTTATCTTCTCAGACTTCGGCAAATCGAAAGCCCCCCATGCGCCTCAATCACAAATTTTATGAATACAGGGAAGAATGATAATGAATGAAATTATTCGGAAAAACACTTTTGAACCCTGCTGTCTGGCCACCACAATCGGCAGCTTGCCCCATACCG
>JAJYBO010000132.1 GCA_021778975.1 Deltaproteobacteria bacterium | reverse complement strand
CAGGGCAGGTGAAGGCGGACAGCGGGTTTGAGTACTGGCTGATGAAGTTCGACGGGGTCAGCGGCAACAAGGATAAGGAACTGGATGACCCAAAAGGATACGGCGCCATTGAGTATGCCTATTACAGAATGGCGACAGACGCGGGGATCACCATGAGTCCGCGCCACCTGTTCGAGGAAAATGGACGCCGCCATTTCATGACGAAGCGGTTCGACCGGTTGGACGGCGGAGGCAAGCTGCACATGCAGTCGCTTTGCGCCATGGCGCATTATGATTTCAACCAGGCGGGAGCATACGGCTACGAGCAGGCGTTGCAGGTAATCCGCCGGCTGGGATTGCCGATGGCCGCCATCGAGGAGCAGTTTCGGCGGATGGTTTTCAATATCGTTGCCCGTAACCAGGATGATCACGTAAAGAACATTGCCTTTTTGATGGACCGGTCGGGAAACTGGTCACTTTCACCCGCGTTTGACATGACCTACAGCTATCAACCGAACGGAAAATGGACATCGATCCATCAAATGACGATGAATGGCAAACGGAGTGAGTTTACGCTGGAGGATTTCAAAGCGTGCGCCAACAGCGCTTCGATGAAACGCGGGCGTGCGGAAAAGATCATCAATGAAGTGAGGTCTGTTGTCGCAAAATGGCCGGACTATGCGGATGCGTCACAGGTAAATCCGGTACAGCGAGACAAAATACAAGCCACCCTGAGACTGGATCCCTTCTAAATGAAACCTGGAGAACATAAAAACCGTCCAGGCTCGGATCCTCACATACGTCAAGGCTACCGGATGGACGTTTGCACCCCATGAAGAAGCCGGGCAGCAGCGCGGGTTTGATCCTGGCGCGCCGCTGGCGGTCATTCATCCGTCAGACAACAGCCGGCTCTTTTTTCCGGTCTTTCTTGATATAGACCATTCCCTGAAAAACGGCCACCATATCTCCGGCATCGTCAGTGACATGCACGGAGTAGGTGGCCAACTTGGCGTTTCGGGACAGCTCCGTCGCCACCGCCGTCAGCACCGCGCCTTCCGTTGTGGCCTTGACATTGGAAATCGTGGCATTGATCGCCACCGCCGGAGGCCCTTCGGCGTTGGAGGCCGCCGCAAACGCCAGATCCGCCAGCGTGAACACCGCACCGCCCTGCGTCAGTCCCAATCCGTTCAGATGACGGCTCTCGATTTTCAAACGTCCGACAGCGCGCCCTTTGGACATCTCCAGTAGTTCAATGCCCACATGCCGGGCGAATAAGTCCTTTTCTGCAAAACGATCTTTTTCGATGCTCATTCCACTATAACCTCTTTATTCTATTTATTAAAAATCGAAAACAAACCGGGATCGAACGCTCAACGGAAAATAAAATAATTTGCCAACACCCGCCGATTTTTGATATTTAGATCAGATAATGTTTCCTGTTTTTCAGGACGCTTTCTACACGATATTACCCTAAACTACAAGGACACGCAGCCCATACAGAGGAGATTCCCATGAATGATATGAATATCCAGGAAGCATTTTCGTTCGATGACGTATTGCTGGTGCCCAGTTACTCGGATGTACTTCCCAAAGATGTTTCCACCGCCACCTGGCTGACACGAAATCTTCAGCTCAATATTCCCATCGTCAGCGCCGCCATGGATACGGTTACGGAATCCAGAACCGCCATCAGCATGGCCAGGGAAGGCGGTCTCGGCTTCATCCATCGGAACATGAGCATCGAGAACCAGGTACTGGAAGTCGGCAAAGTCAAAAAATCGGAAAGCGGCATGATCATCGATCCGGTGACCATCCGTCCAAACGAGACCGTATCGGAAGTTCTCAGGCTCATGGAAGCATACCGGATTTCCGGGGTTCCGGTCACCGAAGGCGATCGGCTGGTAGGCATCGTCACGAACCGGGATCTGCGCTTTGAAACCGATATGACCCGCCCGGTATCCGAAGTGATGACCAGCCGGAATCTGATCACCGTCACCGAAGGCATCAACCTGGAAGAATCCAAGAAGCTGCTGCATGAGCACCGGATCGAAAAGCTTCTGGTAGTGGATAAAACCGGCAGGCTGACCGGAATGATCACCATCAAGGACATCGAAAAAATCAAAAAATACCCCAACGCCTGCAAGGATGACAAGGGCAGACTTCGGGTGGGAGCGGCGATCGGCGTCGGCCCGGATATGCTGGAGCGCGCCGAAAAACTGCTGAAAGCCGGCGCGGATGTGATTCTGATTGACACATCACACGGCCATTCCAAAAATGTGATGGACGCCGTAAAAACCCTGAAACAGACCTTCAGTCGGATCGAACTTGTCGCCGGAAACGTGGCTACGGAAAAAGGCGCCGGAGATCTGATTCAGGCGGGGGTGGACGGCGTCAAGATCGGTATCGGCCCCGGCTCCATCTGCACCACGCGCATCGTGGCGGGTGCGGGCGTTCCGCAGATGACCGCCATCATGAATTGCAAGAATATCTGCAACCGCACCGGCATCCCGCTGATCGCAGACGGCGGCGTCAAGTTTTCGGGCGATGTCACCAAAGCCATCGGCGCCGGCGCACATGTGGTCATGATCGGCGGGCTTTTCGCCGGCACAGAGGAAAGCCCGGGCGAATCCATTTTTTTCCAGGGCAGAAGCTACAAGGTGTATCGGGGCATGGGGTCATTAGAGGCCATGAAAAAAGGCAGTAAAGACCGGTACTATCAAACCGAGCAGGAATCCGACGACAAACTGGTCCCTGAAGGCATTGTGGGACGAGTGCCCTATTCCGGAACGCTTTCCGCCAATCTTTTCCAGCTTGTCGGCGGGCTCAAGGCCGGAATGGGATACGCCGGATGCCGATCGATCGAAGAGCTCAGAACCAGAGCCGAGTTTATCCGCATCAGCGCGGCGGGGCTTCGGGAAAGTCATGTGCATGATGTGATCATCACCAAAGAAGCGCCCAATTACCGGCTCGATTAAGAAAACCGAGCCAAACCGGAGAAAAATGTCAGACTTCGTTCATCTCCATGTCCACACCCAATACAGCCTGCTGGACGGCGCGATCCGGATCGATCCGCTTCTGGATCGCGTCAAGGTCTGCGGTATGGATACCGTTGCCATTACCGATCATGGCACGATGTTCGGAACCGTGGAATTTTACGAAAAAGCGCTCAAGGCAGGCGTCAAACCGATCATCGGATGTGAATGTTATCTCGCCCCCCGCACCATCGCCGAAAAAACGGTCCAGGACAAATCTCTCTTTCATCTGATTCTGCTGGCGGAAAATGAAGAAGGCTACCGAAACCTGTGCCGACTGGCCACCATCGCTCAGTTAGAGGGCTTTTATTACAAGCCCCGGATCGACAAGGCCATTCTCCGGGAACACACGAAAGGGCTGATCGCCCTGTCCGCCTGTCTGCACGGAGAAATTCCCCGTCTGATCACGGACAACCGGCAGGATGCCGCAGATGAGGCGGCCCGTTTTTATCTGGATATCTTCGGAGAAGGAAATTTTTTTCTGGAAATCCAGAACAACGGTATCGAAATTCAGGAGCGGGTGAATCAGACGCTCTTGGATATGAGCCGGAGGCTGTCCATTCCGCTGGTCGCCACCAACGACTGCCATTACCTGAATCAGGAAGATGTCCACGCCCACGACGTGCTGCTGTGCATCCAGACCGGCAAGACGATTCACGACGCCGACCGGTTCAAGTTTCGGACCGATCAGCTCTATTTCAAGTCCCGGGATGAAATGGTAGCGGATTTCAGAGAATATCCCGGCGCCATTGCCAATACCGTGGCTATCGCCGACCGATGCCACCTCGAATTCGATTTTAAAACCTTCCATTTCCCCAAATATGAACAATCCAGCGACCGGTCGGCGGACGATATCTTTGAGGAGAAAGCCCGGAAAGGATACGACCGGATCTGGAGGCAGATTCATCAGAAACATCCCCAACGGGATGAAACGCCTTATCGGGAACGTTTCGAGTACGAAATCGCCACCATCAAGAACATGGGGTTTCCCGGCTACTTTCTGATTGTGGCGGACTTTATTCAGTACGCCAAAGACCACCACATCCCGGTGGGGCCTGGCAGGGGATCGGCGGCCGGAAGCCTTGTCGCCTATTGCCTGAACATCACCGATCTGGACCCTCTGGCGCACGGGCTGATCTTCGAACGATTTCTGAACCCCGGACGCAAGAGCATGCCGGATATTGACGTTGATTTCTGCATCAACGGCCGGGAACAGGTGTACAAATATGTGGTGGATCGCTATGGCGGCGGCGACTATGTCAGCCAGATCATCACCTTTGGAAAACTGAAGACCCGCGCGGTGATCCGGGATGTCGGCAGGGCGCTCGATATTCCGCTGCGGGAAGTTGACGCCATCGCCAAAATGGTGCCCGACGTTCTGAACATCAGTCTGGAGGACGCCCTGAAGCAGGAACCCAAGCTGAGGGAACTGGCGGAGAGCAGACCCGACGTCAAAGAGCTGATCGATATTTGCAAGGTGCTGGAGGGGCTGCCGCGCCATGCGTCCACCCATGCCGCAGGGGTCGTGATCGGCGACAGGCCGCTGGTGGATTATCTGCCCATGTATCGGGGGAAAAAGGGCGAGGTGATCACCCAGTTCGATATGAAGTGCGTGGAAAAGATCGGCCTGGTCAAGTTTGATTTTCTCGGGCTTCGCAACCTGACGGTCATGGACAACGCTCTCAAAATGATTGAAGCCCAGGGAAAGACGGCGCCGGAGCTGCTGAACCTGGACTTTGAGGACAGGGCCACATACCAGCTTCTGTCTTCCGGAGATACGACCGGCGTGTTTCAACTGGAAAGCTCCGGCATGAAGGATCTGCTGTCCCGGATGAAACCCGAATGTTTCGACGATGTCACGGCGCTGGTGGCCCTTTACCGCCCCGGCCCTCTTGAAAGCGGCATGGTGGATGATTTTGTGGATCGCAAGCATGGCAGAAAGCCGGTGGAATATCTGGTTCCGGAACTGGAAGCGGTGCTGAAGGAAACCTACGGCGTTATCGTGTATCAGGAACAGGTCATGAAAATCGCCGCGGAACTGGCCAATTACACCATGTCCGAAGCCGATGACCTGAGAAAGGCCATGGGAAAGAAAATCGCCGAAATCATGGCCAGACACCGGAACAGATTCGTACAGGGAGCCCAGGATAAAGGCATCTCGCGTGAAAAAGCCGCCCAGCTTTTCGATCTGATGGAAAAATTCGGTCGCTACGGTTTCAACAAATCTCACAGCGCCGCCTACGCGCTGGTCGCTTTTCAAACCGCATATCTTAAAGCCCATTATCCCGTAGAGCTTCTGGCGGCGCTTCTGAGCAGTGAAATGGAGTCCTCGGACGGCGTCGTCAAATACATCGCCGAATGCCGCAGCCACGGCGTCCAGGTGCTGCCACCGGATATCAATGAGAGCGACAAAAGTTTCACCGTTACAGACGGCAGCATCCGCTTCGGACTGGCCGCCGTCAAAAATGTCGGAGAAAGCGCCATTGAAGGCATCATCGAAGAACGGCGAAAAGGTCGTTTTACATCTTTGTATGATTTCTGCGCACGGGTGGACCTGAAAAAAGCCAACAAACGGGTCATCGAGAGTCTGATTAAATGCGGCGCATTCGACACCACCGGCGCCCGCCGCGCCCAGCTTTTTCCGGCTGCTGAAAGCGCCGTCGAGTTTGGACAACTGATTCATCGAAAACGTTCGGATCCTCAGATGGGGCTTTTTGGCGGCGCTGGACCCGATAATAGTGTGAACATAACGCCTCCACCGCTTCCAGATGTTCCGGAATGGGATGAAAAAGAACGCCTTTTTCAGGAAAAAGAAGCCCTCGGATTTTATATTACCGGCCATCCACTGAAGGGGTTTGAAGCCGTACTGGATAAATTTGCCACCACAGACACATTGTCTCTGTCAGACAAATCTGACGGCGAGGCCATCCGCATCGGTGGCATCATTCGCAACGTGAAGGTAATCCGCACCCGCAAGGAAGAACTGATGGCCTTCATCACCCTGGAAGACTTGAACGGGAATACCGAAATCACGGTATTCCCCGCGCTGTATGCCAAAAGCAGCGATATCCTGACCGCGGATACCGCCATCATGGTACAGGGAGAAATCCAAAAAGATGACAATACCGCCAAGATTCTGGCGGATAGCATTCTAACGATGGACCGTGTTGAAGAAACCTGGACGGCAACACTCCATATCAATCTTCAAATTCCTCACACTCGCAGAGAGACACTTCAGGGGCTGCGGGAAATCATGACCCGATATCCCGGAACCTGCCCGGTATTTATCAACCTGATCCAGCCGGATGACGGCGCGCGAATCGCCATTTCTCTGCCCGACCAGCTCAAATTGAAAGCGGGCGGCAATCTCAAAAACGATATTCATGCGCTTCTGGGATATACGGCCGTCCAGACCGTATGCGGCCCTGCGGTATCACAGGTTCGGACCAAAGAAGTGTATCCTGGAAAAAGACGCGCTGAACACTGAAGATCAGACACTTACGAAAAGGAAACCTCATTCCCATGACCCAATCTTCGCTCCCTGTATATCCGGTACTGCTTGCAGGCGGATCGGGAACCCGCCTGTGGCCGGTATCCCGAGAACTCTACCCCAAACAGCTTGTCCGGTTCATCGGTAAGGATTCCCTCATCCAGAGTACCCTCAAACGTCTGAGGCCGGTGCTGGACATTCAGAAATCCATCGTCGTATGCGGCAGGGAACATGCCTGCGACATTACACGCCACATAGCGTCCATCGGTGTCAGCAATGGGGGGAATGTAATAACCGAACCCTGCGGCCGCAATACGGCGCCGGCCATTCTCATGGCGCTTTTTCATATTTTACAACATGAACCGGACGCCATCCTCTGCATATTTCCGGCAGATCATGTCATACAGAATATCGCGGGTTTCCATGCCAAACTTGAGGCCGCCATCAGGCTGGCGCATCAGGAGTATATCGTGACGTTCGGTATTCAACCCGGCTATCCAGAAACGGGCTATGGCTACATTGAAGGCGATATCCCGTTGCCCGAAGGCGCTCTGGGCATTCGGCGGTTTGTCGAAAAACCGGATATGAACACCGCAAAAGAATATCTGGCCGCCGGCAATTTTTTCTGGAACAGTGGTATGTTTGCGTTCAAGGCATCTGTGGCGATCTCTGAATTCAAACGATTTCAACCGGAACTGTATCACGATATGGAAACACTTCTGGCGTCCGAAAAGGAAATGTCCGCTGAAACTTATCAGAATCTTCCCAACATCTCCATTGATGTCGCCATCATGGAAAAAACCCGTAGCGGCGCGGTGCTGCCTTCCGATTTCGGATGGAGTGACATCGGATCGTGGAAATCCCTGTACGATTTCCTGCCCAAAGATGAACACCACAATGTGTTAAACGGAGACGTTATTGTCCACAATTCCCACAATTGCTTTGTCATGGGACATGAGCGGCTGATCGCGGTCAACCATCTCCGCAACGCGGTGATCGTTGAAACCCCGGATTCCATTTTTGTTTCGGATATCGAGAACAGCCGCGATGTCAAAACCATCGTTTCGGCGCTTAAAGAAAAAGGCCGTTGGGAATATCAGCAGCACACCACCGCGTCCAGACCCTGGGGAAGTTTTACCTCTCTCGAAATGAAAGACGCCTACCAAATCGGTCGCATGATCGTCTATCCCGGTTCTCAGCTTACCGTCATGGCCGATTCATCTGAATTCCTGACGCTGATTCCGGTGGAAGGCTCCGGCAGTATCCAGGCAGATACGGATGCTGTATCCCGAAATCTCAAGGCGAATGAATCCGTTACGCTGGCATCGGGCCAGCAGGCTGTTATCAACAACGATTATACCGATCCGCTGATTCTGATTC
>JAJYBO010000002.1 GCA_021778975.1 Deltaproteobacteria bacterium | reverse complement strand
CTACAAATCAAAATCTTGGAACTGCTGGGCATGGATACCACAATTTACAGCGGTATAGCGGAATTAACCAAACCTCTGAGGTGTTGAGCGAACAGTAAGGATAAAGTCAATGAGAATCGCTCCTCGCGAAAATCCTCGAAATTGTACACCAAAACCTATAATCAGCGTTATAATCAGAAGTGTCAGCAGATTCGCTTTCAAAATATTCAGAATATCGGGTAACCCCGTATATCGCCACATCCCTGCATACAGGTTCATGACGATAAAAATCACCAGCTTTAACGCGACGATCCACCCGATCGTGTCCAAAAACTTCGTCATTTCCTGTTGCGGGATGTTAGTATCGAACCGCAGCCAGTAACTCAAATAATAGGCGCAGCATAGCAGAACAGCGTCGGTTGTGATAACCAGCCAGAAATTTCTTTCTCTGACACGATGCAGCATCGGAATTCTCCAGATATCAGGCGACTCATAACAAATAACCCACCAAATCAAACGGTATCTGGTGGAATTCGAACATAATTTTTGAGAACCAGACCATCTTGCTTGAGATATGTTTCTATTTCTATCACAGTTGATGTTTTCATAACAAGTCGAATTTCGGACGACTTGTTACGAAAACATCACAGTTACTTCCTGCTCACAATATCCTATCTCTCGATGTTTGCGGAAATTTTGTTCTCCACTGTCAATGCCTGCAAGAAAAACGTCACGGTAACTACTCATATCAAGTCAAAAAAACATTGTGACATTCATCTGGTTTTTGTATATAGTCCATGGCGGAAAGGATGAAAAAGACGCAAGCCATCTGTTTTCTACATCCGGGTAGTTACAGAACCATCAAATAATCTCTTAAGGAGATATCGCCGCCATGAAACTGAGACGCACCATATTGTCCGTTCCGGGACACATTCAAAAAATGCACGAGAAGGCGCTAAATTCCAATGCCGACGCTGTTATGCTCGACCTGGAAGACAGTGTTCCGCTGGAAAGCAAAACCGATGCGCGAAGTCGGATCATTCACTCCTTGTTGTCTCGCAACTGGACGGAAAAAACCGTGTTGTTCCGGATGAATGGTCTCGATACGCCATTTGGTTATCGGGATATTCTGGAAGTGGTGGAAGCCGCAGGTCATGTGATTGATGCGGTTGTCGTTCCCAAAATCAACGCCCCGGACGATGTGCATTTTGTCAGCCGAATGCTGGACGGTATTGAATTGAACAAACGCTGGAACCGGCGCATCGGAATTGAAGCATCTATCGAAACCGCCGCCGGGCTTGAATATGTATCCGAAATTGCAGCCTCCAGCAATCGAATGCACACGCTGGTGTTTGGAGTTGCAGACTATTCGGCCTCTATTGGCGCTCGTCTGATTTCGCTGTCGGGTCATGGCGAAAAAGAGTCTGAAATTTATCCCGGCCACAGATGGCATTTTGTCATGAGCCGTATTGCTATGGCGGCCAAAGCTCGAAATCTTCAGGCTATTGACGCTCCTTATGGCAATTTCAAAGATTCGGAAGGTCTCAGACGAAGCGCTGCCATGGCCTGCGCTTTAGGATATGACGGAAAATGGGTCATTCACCCCGATCAGATTGATGTCGTCAACCTGGCGTTTACGCCTTCCAAAGAAGACATCGAACGCGCCGGCAGGGTGTTGAGCGCTCATCAGGATGCCGTAGCAAAAGGACTCGGAGCCGTGGCTGTTGATGGTCGCATGGTGGATCAGGCCAGTGTCCGATTGGCCAAACTATTATGGGAAAACGCCTCACGACTGGGTCTGGTATAACCGTTTCGTGAATAAGGAGGCAGCAATGAAAAAGGCATGGTCAGGAATCATACTTGGCGTCGTCATGGTTGCTATCGTCACCGTCTCGGCAAGAGCGGATGTCACCATCGGAATTTCCCTGCCGCCTCCCATTGTATTCGCGGCGCCCCCTGATGTGATTGTTATCCCCGATACAAGTGATGTTTATGTTATTCCGACAATCGCCGCGGATGTTTTTTTCTGGAACGGATGGTGGTGGCGTCTGTGGCAAAACAACTGGTACTACTCTCAGTATTACGATCGGGATTGGGTGTATTACAACAATATTCCGAGATTTTATTTTGAAGTGGATCCGAACTGGAGAACCTATTATCGAAGGCATTACTGGTGCGGATACCGATGGGACTATGAACACATTCCTTTCACCCGGTTCGAGCGACATTGGAGGGACTGGCATGAACATCGCTACTGGGAACAGCAACGAAGATGGGGAATTCCGCATTATCGGCCGATACCGGAACGGCAGCTTCACGAAATGAGACAGCAACGCCAGGAACAATATGAACGGAAATTTAATGTACAGCAGCGATACAATCAACCCCATCCGCCGCAGCCCATGCAGCATGTTCAGCAACCGAGACCGGAGCAACAACTCCCTCAGCAGCACGTTCAACAGCCGAGACCGGAGCAGCAACTCCCCCAGCAGCACGTTCAACAGCCGAGACCGGAGCAGCAACTCCCTCAACAGCCAAGACCATAAAAATGGATGACAAACTACGTCCTGAAAAGGTACAAAGGTGATGGCGCCCTATTCCTCCCCCGCTGGGGGAGGAATCATAGGAAAGAGTACCCCCCCTCTCAAGGGAGGATATCACTCTAAGGTTACCTCTACCGGACGGTTACCCGCACATATCCTGTCTGTCCAGATTTGTGATCGAGCGCCATGATCTGAATGACCTGATGCGGTTTCAGCATTTCAAGCAGATTGACAAACCCCTGAACATCTTTGACAGGCTGGTTGTTGATGCCCAGAATTAAATCGTTGACCTCAAATCCCGCTGCGGCAAGACTGCCATCTTTTTGCACCGATTCAATGGCGACGCCTTCCGCATTTTGCAAACCGTATTTCCGGGCTTCTTCCGGCGTCACAGGACGCACAACCGCACCCAAACGATCTTTCAAAGAAGCAGCAATTACCTTGACGGCATCGCTGAGATCGCCAACTTTCACTCGCGCGTCAAATGTTTTGCCATTACGCAACAATGTCATGGTCACTTCCTGACCGATGGTGGTGTTGGCCACCTCATTCTGAAGCTCGGAGCCATTTCTGATTTCCCTGCCCTGATACTGCGTCACAACATCGCCTTTTTGAATGCCGGCGGCATCCGCAGGGCCACCACGAACAATATCTGCAATGAGCGCACCTTTGGAAATATTCAGTTTCATGGCCTTCACCAGGTCCGGCGTCAGATCCTGAATGCTGACCCCCAACCAGCCGCGTACCACTTTACCATGCGCAATCAGCAATTTGGCAATATGAACCGCCATGTTGCTGGGAATGGCAAAACCGATCCCCTCGAACCCACCGGAATCCGACATGATGGCGGCGTTCACCCCAATGACCTGTCCCTGAAGGTTCAACAAGGGGCCGCCGCTGTTACCCGGATTGATGGCGGCGTCGGTTTGCAGATAATCCTGATAGCTGTTGGGATCCAGAATTCCGCGGCGGTGTTTGGCGCTGATGATCCCCTGAGTGACGGTCTGGTTTAAACCGCGGGGATGACCGATAGCAACCACCCAGTACCCCACCTCCATCTTATCCGAATCTCCAAAAGTGACATACGGAAGTGGTTTGTCCGCTTTGATCTTGATAACCGCCAGATCCGTTTTAGGGTCCGTACCGACGACAGCGCCTTTGTAATGCATTCCATCCGCCAGCAGAACATCAATGTCCGTCGCGCCCTGAACCACATGATTGTTGGTCAGAATATGTCCTTCGGGATCCATAATCATTCCGGTGCCAAGCCCTTTGAGTTCTCGCTTGAATTTTTTGGGCATGTGGCGGGGCGTATTAAAAAAATAGTGAAAAAACGGATCGTTTTCAAATGGTGTCAGCGGATTGCTGACTTCCTGACTCTGTGTGACTTCGATATGCGCCACTGCCGGTATGGTGGTTTTTGCAATTTTGGCAATGACCGTGCTTAAATCCGCGGATGGCGAGGCCGACAGCGCGGGAGCCGTTGTAATATCGCTTTCCGAAGCCACGGCAAAGGAAAGCGGCATACCCATAATGCAAACGATCACAACAACCAGCATCCATTGAATTCGTTTTGGGAACATAAGAATCTCCTTTCTTTGAAATAGATGGGTTATGATTTCTTGATGATATCCGAACAGCACTTAAGCCCGCACAGCGATGTGGCGCTCTTTACCGCCGTAATTACCGCACCCTCCATGGCGCGAGCGGCTAAAAAACCGACAACCGTCAGGTCCGCGATCACACCTCCGACCGATACAGCAAATATCGTATCCCCGTCATACATGGTGTGGGCAGGTCGCATGGTTCTGGCATACCCATTCTGTGACATGGATGCCAGCTTGGTCGCCTGAGATTTGGTAAGCGACGCATTGGTCGCCACCACGCCAATTGTGGTATTGCCGCTGAAAAGATTGCGCATATCGGCGCAGCGCCGCATCATGATGTCTTCGGTATCCGCCAACGTCTGCATATCTTCCTGGAGTGGTCCGGCCAGTTTTTCTCCGGTCAACGGATTCATCACATCTCCCAGACAGTTCACGGCTACCAGCGCGCCGACTTTCAAGTCTCCGACCTGAAAGGCGCAGCTTCCAAACCCGCTTTTCATGGAACGCAGCGGCCCCATAATTTTTCCCACGCTGGCCCCGGCTCCGGCCCCAACATTGCCGTGACAGGATCCCCCGCGGCCGGCATCCATACAGGCGATATATCCCATCTCCCTGTCCGGACGAACGCGCCAGTCGCCAACCGTAAGATCGAACAGCACCGCGGCGCAGACAATCGGAACACGCGTCACCTGAACATCGAAGCCAATATGGTGTTCTTCGAGATATTGCATCACACCACCGGCGGCATCCAGACCGAAAGCACTCCCGCCTGCCAGAACAACGGCATGAATCTGCTGCACCAGATTGACAGGATTCAACAGATCGGTTTCCCGCGTACCCGGAGCGCCCCCCCGAACATCAACCCCGGCAGTGGCGCCCTCATCACAAATAATGACCGTACACCCTGTAGCCGCTGTCAAATCCTGGGCATGTCCAATGCGGATTCCACCGATTTCGGAAATATCTATTGGTATTATCACAGGCATTTCTTCCATTGTTACTGCCCTCCAGCCCCTGTCCCCTGATCCACGGTTTCGGCGCCCTGATCCACCCCCTCCGCTCCCTGTCCTCCAATTCCAGCGCCCTGATCTCCGATCCCTGTTTTCAAATAGGTCCGAATTACTTCTTTGGCAATGGGCGCCGCCGCACTCGCACCGTGTTCTCCATGCTCCACCAGCACCGAAACCGCTATTTTGGGATTGTTCGATGGCGCATACGCCACAAACCAGGCATGGGATTTCAGCCGCTCCGCCCGTCGTTTTTCATTTTCCGCTTCATTGGTTTTCCGGCTGAAAACCTGGGCGGTTCCGGTTTTTCCACTGACTTCCACGCCGGGTATGGCGGCGATTTTTCCGGTGCCATACCTCTGGTTAACAACATCCCACAAGCCTTCTTTCACCAGATTCAGATTGTCTGGATCTACCGGCAGACGCCCCACAATATCGGGCGTCGCTTCTTTGACGATATTACCGGAAGCATCCTCGATTTTACTCACGATCTGGGGTACAAACCGGACGCCGCCATTGGCCACAGTGGCAATCATGGAGCAAAGCTGCAATGGCGTCACCAGATTATAGCCCTGCCCGATAGCCACAGACAGCGTCTCCCCACTTTGCCAGGGTACCTTGAAGCGGCGTTTTTTCCAGGCCGACGTTGGCACCAGCCCCGCGGATTCATGATCCAGCCGAATGCCCGTCAGACTTCCCAGTCCTGCGGATTTGGCATAAAACGCCAGACGGTCCACACCGAGACGCAACCCCACCTGATAAAAAAATACGTCGCAAGATTCCGCCAGCGCCTTGGTGACGGTGATGGATCCATGACCGCTTTTTTTCCAGCAGCGATAATCCCTTCCACCAAATCTGTAGAAACCGGGACAGAACAGTCTTGTCCCGTCATTGATCACACCCTCCTGAAGACCCGCCATCGCCGTAATGATCTTGTATGTGGAAGCCGGCGGATATTCGGCCTGAATCGCTTTGTTTTCCAGGGGATGATAGGGATCGTCAATGAGTTTTCGCCATTCGTCGCGGCTGAACCCGTTGATGAACATGTTCGGGTCGTACGACGGGTTACTGGCCATCGCCAAAACATATCCCGTATTGGGATCCATCGCCACCACCGCCCCCTGAACCCCCTCGATCAGCGTTTCGGCCTTTTGCTGAAGGGCAAGATCGAACGACAGAAAGATATTGTCTCCTGGCGCCGCGTCAACGGTTTTCAAGACCCGGACAAGCTGCCCCGCGGCGTTCACTTCGACCTGTCGTCCTCCGCGCTGGCCGCGGAGGACATTCTCGAAAGTCTTTTCAACGCCGGCCTTTCCGACAACATCCGACCGTTTATAATCCGCATACCGGGGAGATTTTAACTCGTCGCTGCTGATCTCTCCCACATATCCCAGAATGTGAGCCGCACTCTGGCCGTTGACATAAAGCCTGCGCAGTCGTACATCAATCACGATACCGGGTAGTTCATAGCGATTGACCTCCAGCACCGCCAGCATATCCCTGCCGATATCCTGCATCAGCGGCACGGGTTTGTACGACGGTTGATTCCGATTTTTTTCGATCTCCGCCCACAGCGCCTCTACCGGCGTATGGGTGTAATGGGATAAACGCCGAAGCGTCGTATCCAGGGGTTTTGCATCCCGCACCACGATACTGAGATCGTAAGACGGACGGTTATCCACCATGAGCTTGCCGTCTCGATCAAAAATAAGGCCTCTTGGCGGATCAATGGTTTGCAGACGGATGCAGTTATGTTCCGAAAGCTTTCTGAAATTTTCCCCTTCGACGATCTGGAGATAGAACAAACGTAACAAAAGGATGATGAACCCGGGCGCCGCCAGGCAAACCAGAACGATAATTCTGCGTTTGTACCAGTCGCTGTCCGGAGTCTGCGTTTTCAGTTGGGGATTCTGAGGAGTGTTGTCTAACATGACGCCGGGTTATTGAGGAAGCGGCCGATAGCCCGACCGGGTTTCCACACGATGGAAAAACCGTATGAGAAAAGGCCCCAGGATGATGGTCCAGAACAGTTGATACAGAATCCCCCGAAACGTATCGGATGAAATTATGATTTCATGTTTCAGCAGCGCGGTTCCCGTAAACAAGATCAGGTTTTCAAATACAACGGCTCCGCACAACAGCATCTGCAATGTGTAGATATTTTTAAGGTTCAGTATGGCGACAAAGGGCTTCAGCCCCAGCATAATCCATAAATAGATTGTCAGATACAACCCGAAGGGACCGCCGCTGGTGCTGTCCATCAACCCCCCCAGCAGCAGAATCAGCCCGACCCCGACACGGGAAGGTAAATATAACCCCGCATAAACGACATAGATGACAACGATATCCACACCATGTGTCAAAACGGGAACAAGATCGTACACCGTTGTCTGAAACACCACCAGAAACAGCACCAAAACGATATGCAGCACAGGA
Source organism: Deltaproteobacteria bacterium (assembly GCA_021778975.1). Classification (GTDB taxonomy): domain Bacteria; phylum Desulfobacterota; class Desulfobacteria; order Desulfobacterales; family Desulfatirhabdiaceae; genus RAAP-1. The sequence goes on along the minus strand of JAJYBO010000002.1, from coordinate 24,872 downwards.
TTCACAAGTCACCTTCCGATGAGAAGCAGCCCCCCCCTGAATACGCTGAACTCATACAACACCGCGCCAGAGCGTTTTCAGCGCCAGGATGTTTTTCAGCGACAGGATGTTTTTCAGCGCCAGGATGTTTTTCAGCGCCAGGATGTTTTTCAGCGATGGATACCGGCTGCAGGCGGCAAAGCAAGAAGAACGAGAACTTCTTCGATCTTCTCGAAATCGGCAAAAGGCGTCACTGTAATATCCTGAAATATACCGGATTTGTTGCGGACGATTCCGGACACTTTTCCGATCTGAAGCCCTTTCATGAACACACCGTCCAGACCGGACGATACAATGTTATCGCCGACATTGACCGGCTCTTTTCGGGAAACATATTTCAAAAGGCATCTCGATTCGGAATCGCCCTTGACAATGCCATGCGCTCGGGTTTGCTGCACCAGTGCATCTACAGCGCAATTGGAATCAATAATCAGCAGTACTTTGGCATAGTGATTCGCCGCGTCAATGACCTGACCCACCACCCCTTCGGGAACCACCACGGCAAGCCCCCGGGTCACCCCTTCGGCAACGCCTTTGTCAATGATAATCGTCTTGGCCCACTGAGAAGGATCTTTTCCAATGACCTCCGCGGCTACGGAACGAACGGCGTCGCTGTTCTTGAAATCGAGGAGCTTACGGAAACGGCTGTTCGCCTGTTCGGCCTCCATGCACTGAACATCGTTGCGGGAAGCGTCAGCCAGTATTTCTTTAAGCCGGTCATTTTCCCTTTCCGTCGAAACCAGATAGAAATAATGCGTCCACACAGACTTGATAGATCGAATCACGACAGCCACCGCCCGTTGCGGCGGAGAGATAAAGCGCAGCCCAAAACTCCGCGGGTCCGATGACGGGGTGACATATCTTGCAAACACAAAAAGCGCTATCAGATTGATCGCTATCAGGGCGCAAATGACCACAGCCACCATCATTTTTCTTGAAAACATAAGACTCAGGTAATGACAACCTGTCTGAGAATTTCTATGCTATCCAGCGCCTTACCGGATCCCAGAGCGACTGTTGACAGAGGATCGTCCGCAACCCGAACCGGCAAACCGCTTTCCTCCATCAGGAGTTTGTCTAAATTTTTCAAGAGCGCGCCGCCGCCCGTCAGAACGATGCCCCTATCTACGATATCCGCGGACAATTCTGGCGGCGTCTGTTCCAGGGCGATCTTTACGGTTTCGAGAATGGCGTCCAGTTGTTCGGAAATGGCCAGACGGATTTCTTCGGAATCTATCGTGAGAATTTTAGGAATGCCGGATACCAGATCTCGCCCCTTGACCTCGATGGTTTCGAGATTTTGTTCATCCGGATAAGCGTTTCCGATGGTGGTCTTGATCGCTTCGGAAGTTCGTTCTCCGATCAGCAGGTTATATTTGCGTTTGATGTATTGCATGATGGCGGAATCCATCTTGTCTCCGGCTACCCGCAACGATCTGCAGTAAACGATACCTGCCAGAGAAATCACCGCCACCTCGGTGGTGCCGCCGCCGATGTCCACCACCATGTTACAGGTGGGTTCGGTAATGGGCAATCCTGCACCGATCGCCGCGGCCATGGGTTCTTCGATCAGAAAGACTTCTCTCGCGCCCGCGGATTCCGCGGATTCACGCACGGCCCGTTTTTCGACCTGAGTGATTCCGGAAGGCACTGCAATGATAATTCGGGGGCGGACAAAAGAGTGCCGATTATGAACTTTATGAATGAAATGGCGCAGCATGGCCTCCGTCACTTCAAAATCGGCGATCACGCCATCGCGCATCGGGCGTATGGCGATAATGTTGCCTGGCGTTTTACCAAGCATGTTTTTAGCCTCCAGCCCTACCGCCAGCACCCGGTTCTTGCTTCGGTTATCGGTTCTGACCGCCACGACCGACGGCTCGCTGAGGACGATACCCTTTCCCTTGACATACACCAGGGTATTGGCCGTACCCAGATCTATGGCGAGATCGCTGGAAAAGACCCCTAAAAATCCATTTAAAAAGCTCATAATTCCTCTTCATGGCAATGGAATACCACCGATGGTGGAATACTACCACGCCAGTAGATATTGTAAAGTAGCGAACAACCCGCTTTCCAGAAATTTGTGGAGGCTATCAGAAAATGATCGTATTCTCAAGGAAAAACAATGTGAATTTCACATATGGCGGAACGAATTCTCTACCATACCACAGCATTGGCCGAAATATCGTCGAGGTTCACGACAGATTCAGTGTTTCCATGACAAGGTCGTGAATCCGCGGTCTGAAACGCCGTATCTGCACGTTCCAGCGGGAGGGATGTACGCGGTTGGTCAGCAGAACGACAATGACGGAATGCTGAACATCTATCCAAAACGAAGTCCCTGTAAACCCCAGATGTCCAATGCTGGTTTTGGGAAAATGACAGCCGCAACTGGCTCCCATTGGCGATGGCATATCAAAGCCCAGCGCTCTTTGTGACGGTTCATGACGCGACCAGACGCATCGGATCAGATCGGACGATATCCATTCCGAATCCGGAGACCGGCCTTTATATGCCGACAGCAGCAGGGACAACAGTTTTCCGACATCCGCCGCGGTTCCGAACAATCCGGCATGGCCGTCCACGCCACCAGCGGCATATGCGTTATCGTCGTGAACCCGGCCTTTCAGCAATCGGCGGCGCCACGGGCACAGCTCCGTTGCGGCGATATCGCCAGTATCCGGTTGGTCATTCATATCGAAAAAGCGCAGATGCTTCAGCCCCAGAGGATGATAGATCGCATCGTACAGAAAGCGATCCAGCCTCGTTCCGGTAATCGTTTCGACGATCCAGCGCAGGATCATGAACCCAATATCGCTGTAAACGCCGGTGGAATCCGGGAGAGAGATCAGGCGTTCGGACACCAGCATCCGTTTCAACTGCTCCGGACGCTCCGATGGCGAAAATAACGAGAGCCGGACATAGTAAGGTCTATACGCCGGAAGTCCTGAACTGTGAGCCAGAAGATGCCGGAGCGTCACCCGGGACATTTTGGGATCGGCAAAAGATGGCAGTATGGATGTCACTGTCTGATCCAGCTTCAGTTTTGAATGCTGCACCAGATACATAACCGCCAGGGTCGTTCCCAAAGGTTTGGTGAGAGAGGCCAGATCGAACAACGTGTTCCGTGTCATAGCGGCTCCCGTAAATAAATCCGCCTGCCCACAGGCTTCAAAGAACGCAATGTCCCCCTCTTTGTAAACGAGCAGCACGCTGCCGGGAAACACCCGATCTTCAACCGCCTGGCGCATCAGGCGCTCGACATCTTTCATTCTCATACCTCCCGCTCTGCATCCGCTGCAAAACACCAGCTCAACAAATGCCGATCCGCATCGAGCAGCACTTTGACGCCCACAGGAACGACGGTATTTTCCTGCCCGTGCCCGATATCAAATCCGGCCAACATCGGTATCTCCATCGGCTGAAAAATATTTTGGACCACATTCAGCACTTCGGTCATGCTCCCGCATGCATCGAAGCCGCCGAGGCCCAGCCCTTTCAGCCCCCCAAACATCCCGGCCAGCTTCATCTGTGTCAGCATCCGGTCCAACCGGTAAGGTTTTTCTCCCCGGTCTTCAAGAATCAGGATATGCCCATCCAAAACGGGTTGAAATGGCGTACCCGCCAGATGACAGAGCGTCGTCAGATTGCCGCAGATAAGCGGCCCAACCGCCGCGCCCGGATGCAGCGTCACGCTATTTTCCAGGAAAATATCCGTCCCTTCTTTTGAAGTCAGCGCCTTGAAAACGGACGTCCGCGTATTCGCTCCGGCATTTCTCAGTGTGGTCACGACCGGCCCGTGCAGACAGACGAGGCCGCCACTCTGGTACAGCGCGCACAACAAAGCGGTGATGTCACTGAACCCCATAAATAGCTTGGGATGACGGTGAATGAGATCAAAATCCAGATACGGCAGCATCCGCATCGCCCCATACCCGCCCCTTGCACAGACAATCGCCCGAATATCGTCATCCGCGAAGGCCTCGTTGACTTGAGTTGCCCGGTCGGCGTCCGTACCGGCCAGATACCCCGAACGGTCGAACAGGTGGGGCCGGAGCGCCATCTGAAACCCCATGTCCTTGAGCACCTGAATCCCCCTGAAGAAATCGGCTTCGTTGAACGGGCTTGCCGGCGCAACAACGCCGATAAGATCGCCAGGGGACAGCGGTGCAGGCAGGATAGCATCAATGTGTGTGTGGCTGTAAACAGTTGTGTTCACTATCTTATCCCGATAAAGTTGACGGCTTCGTAAAAAGTCCGGATGCTGCGCGCCGCGCCTGTGAACTTTTAACAAAACCGTCTGAAATTCGACTTTTTACGGTTGCAAGTAGAGCAAATCTATTCGGTTGATGTCAATAATCAAATGCGCCTCCTTACATCACGCCCTATCCATTTAAATAATTTTATTGAAATACACCCGAAATATAACTATATTTTTTAGCAATTGATTTAAAATAATCATTTTTGAAGAATCTTACCTATTTTTTAAGGTCCGATGAATGTGAAAACGACTCAGAACCGATTGGCGGGATATGCGTTTTTGATCGAACGGCACAGATTGAACATCTTGCCGAATTGGCACATATCTTCGATCAGTTCGACCGGGACACCGCGTTCGATCGTTCATGATGAATGGATCGAATCCGTTTACACCTCGTCTTACTGGCCTGGAGACAGTACAGGGGATCATCTGGAGTTTGCCTTGAGATACGACGGGGTCAACCTGGGCATCCTGTCCGCCATCTTCGATGTGGTTGCAGCAGATGACATTGCAACCTGGATCGCCTCGAAACCCACAGGAAAGTATGCTCGCAGAATTTGGTTCTTCTATGAGTTTCTGGTTGAACAGAAACTTCCTCTGCCGGATTTAACCCGGGGAAATTACATCAACGTCCTGGATCCGGATCGTTATTACACGGCAGTACCCGGTCAACGCGTACAGCGTCAGCGGGTCATAAACAATTTACCTGGCGGAAAGTTCTTTTGTCCCATCGTCCGGCGCACGGACAAACTTGCCGACATGGAGAAAATGAATCTGCGAAAACGCTGCGAAGATGTCGTTACTTCATATCCTCCAGAACTTCTCAGACGGGCGCTAACCTATCTCTATAACAAAGAAACCAAATCATCGTTTGAAATTGAACACATCAAGCCGGACACCTCACGTACCGGAAAATTCATAGACCTGCTCAAAATGGCGGAGCATAAAGATTTCTGTGAAAAGCATCTTCTGATCAGCATACAAAACCACATTGTTGACACCCGTTTCCAGGATACAGACTATCGGACAAACCAGAATTACATCGGACAAACCATTTCATATCAGAAACAGCTCATTCACTATGTATGTCCCAAACCCGACGACCTTGCCGATTTGATGGAGGGGTTGATCGCCGCGCACCAGACCATGAAGGAAGGCGCTGTGCCGGCTGTCGTCCATGCCGCGGTCATTTCCTATGGGTTTGTTTTTTTACATCCTTTCGAGGATGGCAATGGCCGTATTCACCGGTTTCTCATTCACAATATTTTGTATCGGCAAGGCGCAATCCCGAAAGGCATCATGTTTCCGATCTCCGCCGCGATGCTGAAAAATCCGGAGCTTTATGATCGTTCTTTAGAAGCCTTCTCAGCGCCATTGATGCGACTGATCGGCTATGATCTGAACGATCTCGGACAAATGATCGTATCGGGAAAGACACGTGACTGGTACCGCTATATGGATATGACCGCCCAGGCAGAGGCATTGTTTGATTTCGTGAAGCTTACCATCGAGTATGAACTGGTGGAAGAACTGAATTTTTTGGCGCGTTATGACAAAACCCGACAGAGCCTTCAGGAAATTGTGGACATGCCCGATCGTTTGATGGATCTTTTCATCCGGCTTTGCACGCAAAACAACGGTCATCTTTCGGCAAAGAAGCGAGAATCGCATTTTGGATTTCTGACCGATGAAGAACTGGCCAATATGGAAAATGCTGTCCATGAAGGATTCATGACTTGAATTGCATTTGACTTTTGCCGCTGGACAATTGTAAATGAAGAAAATTTTGATGTTCTCGTAAAAAGTCAAATTTCGGACGACTTTGTAAAAAGGCCGCAGGCAAGGCGCGCAAATCCTTAGGAGTGAGGCGTACTTATGGTACGCCGCAACGACGAAGGATGCAGCGCAACGCAGCATCCGGACTTTTTACGAAGTCGTCAATTTTTGTTCGTTCTCCCCGTCAGAAACCCTGAGGAGGCTTGCCATGATTCACAAACGACAAACGATGTTCTTAGTTTTCTGTATGTTAGCCATTATAATGTCCGGCTGCGCCACCAGCGGCTCCAGTACGGGCGCCAGCAACACCACATCCCCGGCGGCGATTCAAAAAGACAAAGGAACCGGCCCTTATTATCGCGATTTTGCGGATGTGCTGATTCCCGGAGAAATGAATGTCGTGCAGGATTCATCGTTTGTCTATATCACATCCGGACTCACCGCCGGGGTTTTGACCGTCAAAGGTCATGTGGATATGGACTCTCTCATCGCCTTTTTTCAGAACAACATGGCCAAAGACAACTGGAAAATGATCAGTTATTTCAAATCTCCCAAAACCATCATGCTGTTCAAAAAAGAAACCCGGTGGTGCGCCATCAATATCACGGACGGGACGTTCAACATCACCGCCGAGATATGGGTCGCCCCCACACTCACGGATATTGATTCCGGCGTCAGCAAATAGGCATTTCTCCATGTCGCCATCTCTTATGGATAAAACCATCGTTCTGGGAATATCCGGAGGCATCGCCGCTTACAAGAGCGTGGAACTGCTGCGCCGGATCACCCAAATGGGCGCTTCCGTCCGTGTCATCATGACGGAAAACGCCAGACAGTTTGTCGGCCCCCTGACATTCGAGGCGCTCTCCGGATACCCTGTGTGTTCCGATCTTTTTGAAAAAGGCGCCAATACTTCCATTCAGCATATCGAGTGGGCGCAGACTGCGGACGCTGTCGTCATCGCTCCGGCAACCGCCAACATCATCGCCAAAATAGCCTGCGGTATCGCCGATGATGCGCTCAGTACCTTCATGCTGGCCGTATCAGCGCCCAGAATCATTTGCCCTGCGATGAATTCCGCGATGTATCTCAATGAAGCGGTTCAGGAAAATCTCAAAACGCTGCAACAGCGGGGATATCAGATCGTATCTCCCGGTTCCGGACAGCTTGCGTGCGGCACATCCGGACCCGGGCGACTCGCCGACCCCCAGGAAATTTTAGATGAACTGCTCATGGCGCTGACACCGAAAGACCTTGCCGGAAACCATATTCTGGTAACCGCCGGTCCCACCCGCGAACATCTCGATCCGGTAAGATTCATTAGCAACCCGTCATCCGGCAAGATGGGGTTCGCCATTGCCGCCGCCGCCGCGCAGAGAGGCGCGTCCGTCATCCTGATTTCAGGGCCGTCATCCCTGCCCGATCCGCCGCATGTTCAGGTAATTCGAGTTGTTTCCGCACAGGAAATGGCAGATGCCGTTTTCGATCACTTCGATCAGGTGAATGCGGTCATCAAGACCGCGGCTGTTTCGGACTACCGGCCGCAAACATGTTCCCCGCACAAAATCAAGAAAGGCGACGACGAAATCGTCCTGACGCTCGAAAAAACGACAGACATTTTGAATACGCTGGGAATGCGCAAACGCTGTCAGATTCTGGTGGGGTTTGCTGCTGAAACCCAGGATATGCCTGCCTACGCCCAGGAAAAGCTCAAGAAGAAAAACCTGGACATGATCGTCGGAAATCTTGTCAGTGAAAAAGGATCGGGATTTGCCACAGAAACCAACAAGGTAACGCTGTTCTACAAAGACGGCAGAGTGGAGCCGTTGTCACTGATGCCCAAAGACGCCGTCTCTCATGTCATTCTTGACCGGGTGGCCGCCCTTTTGATGCAACGTCCGGAGGCGTGATATGACGGATACGCATCGCATTTTGTCGCTCATTGATGAGATCCACAATACCCTCATATGGATGAAGACCAGCGGTTGCCGGGGGTTTGAAAAACGCCCCCCATGCGCGACCAATAGCGCCGACACGGATGAAACGCCGGAAACATTGCCGCTGTCGCGCCCCCCCCTTTTAAACAGCCCGGATGATACGCCCGCAATGAGCTTATACCCCCAGGATTCCATAGACGCCATACAGCGCGACATCGCGAACTGCCAGCGCTGCAAACTGGCCAAAACCCGCACCAACATCGTTTTGGGAGACGGCGCGCCGTCTGCGCAACTGATGTTCATCGGAGAAGCTCCAGGATTTGATGAAGACCAGCAGGGGAAACCTTTTGTTGGCCGGGCTGGTCAGTTGCTGACCAGGATCATACAGGCGATGGGGTTGACACGGGATCAGGTGTATATCGGAAATGTCATCAAATGCAGACCCCCCGGAAATCGAAATCCCGAACCGGACGAGATTTCGGCCTGCGCCCCGTTTCTCAACCGCCAGATCGCTGTGATCCAGCCAGAGTTTATCTGTGCATTGGGGACATTCGCGGCGCAGACGCTGCTGCACACCACCACCCCTATTTCCAAACTGAGAGGCCAGTTTCACGACCATGACGGCATACAGCTCATGCCCACATTTCATCCGTCATATCTGTTGCGAAATCCCGAAAAAAAACGCGAAGTCTGGGAAGACATCAAGCTGCTGATGAATGCAATGGGATTAGAATGGCCACCGCTATCGAAATGAACTTCTCAACTACCCGTTTTTTCATACAGTTGAGCGGATCCGCTGCAATTCAACATACCGAAAGCAGCCCGTCGTATGATCGTTGACCATGCCGACAGCCTGCATATAAGCGTAGCAAATCACCGGCCCCACAAATTTGAACCCTCGCTGTAAAAGATCGTGGCTCATGGCTGCAGAAATCGTGTTCGAAGCGGGAATTTCCTGAACGGTTTTCCAGGCGTAAATAAGCGGGGCGCCGTTCACAAACCGCCAAATATAGGTGTCAAAACTTCCGAACTGCGCCTGAATATCAAGAAAGGCGCGGGCATTCCGAACGGCGCTGGCGATTTTGAGGCGGTTTCGAATGATGCCGGAATCCTGAACGAGAGATTCGATTTTTGGGGCGTCATATGCGGCCACCTTTTCCGGATCGAACTGGTCAAACACCGCTCGATACCGCTCTCGTTTTCGCAGCACCGTCAGCCAGCTCAACCCGGCCTGGGCGCCTTCCAAAACCAGAAACTCGAAAAGCCGCCTGTCGTCGTGAACGGGAACGCCCCATTCCGTATCGTGATACGCCACATAGAGCGGATCGGAACCGGCCCAGGCGCACCTCGGCAACACACCCACAGGCCCCCCTTTTGTATCAGGAAAACTTCGGACTATCAGCTTCGGCTTCCATCATCTGTTCGAGGATGCAGGCTTCGGCTTTGTTGGGAACAATACCCGTCAAATGCGCTGTCAACACCACTTCGCCAAGCTGATTCACGATAACGGCGTCGGCCTTCGCCCTGCCCTTTTCGTCAATATCGGTTATCGTTACGGTGCAGGTTACCGTGTCACCGATATAGACAGGTTTTTTGAAGCGAAAGCTCATTCCGGATGCAAGCCAGCCGATCTGCCCACCGACCTGTGTCACCATGCCCCCTACCAGCAGGCCATGACAGATCCGGTTTTTGAAACCTTTGGCGGCGATAAAACGGTCGTCAAAATGGACGGGATTGTAATCCAGCGTCATGTCGGCGAATACCTGGACATCCGCATCCGAAAAAGATCGCGTGACAGTGAAAACAGTTCCCGGCGTCAAACCGGCAATCGTTTGCCGGCGTATGTAAGACATTGTTGTTCTCTCATTTTTTCTTTGCATCTCAGCGTTTTTGCTCCTCTACCCGCACCGACAGCAATCCGTTCATGCCGTCATCCGATATCAATCAGCACCTTGACCGCACTTCCGCCAGACGCTCTCTCAAAAGCGGTGACAGCCTGTTCGACAGGAAACCGGTCGGTAATGAGCTTCTCTATGGGCATATCGGGATAACGCTCCATGATGGTCAGCCCCCGCGACAAAAGACCGCAGCGAGATCCCACGACTGTTATTTCATGAATCACTAAAGGCGCCAGATGTATTTTCTCTGAAGCGGCAATTGTGGATTTGAGTACCAGTACGCCTCGGGGACGGCACAAGGACATGGCCTGCACAAAACCGGTGGCGGAACCCGTGGCTTCCACCACCACATCCGCGCCAGACGGTATATCAGGCCCCAGAATGGTACGCACGCCATTCCATGCGGCCATTTGCAGTTTCTTTGCATGATGGCCAGAAATAACAACATTTGACACCACTGTGGAAAGCACCCAGGCGCAGAGGATTCCCAATCGGCCGTCTCCCAGCACCACCACCCGTTCATCGCCGTTCAGGGAAAGCTGGTCAATAATTTCACAGGCGGCGGAAAGCGGTTCGATAAAAACGGCTCTGTCATCGGAAATGCTGTCGGGAATTTCGATCAAATTGGGAACGGGAACGACGCAGAAGTCCGCCATACAGCCATGCAGTCGGTCAATCCCCAAGGTTGTCCGATGAGGGCAGTGCCTGCCCAGGCCTTTACGACACCAGTCACAACGGCCACACGCCGCATTGATATCCGCGGAAACCCGCCTGCCCGCCCAGTCGCGATTTTCACAACTCTCGACCGTTCCGATGAATTCATGCCCCAGCACTCCGGAGAACCCCATATAGCCCCGAAGCAGTTCCAGATCGGTCTTACAAATGCCGGTTGTTTTCACGCGAATCCGCGCCCATCCCGGAGGCGCTTCCGGCTCCGGAAAATCCGATGTCACATGGAAACCGTTTTCAAATACTACCGCTCGCATCACCGCCTCAGGTTATTCGTAATCATATATCTGAACCCGATCAAAGAATCCGCCGAACTGCTTCAGAAACGCCAAATGCAACGGATGCGTCTGATAGATGTCATGATCTTTGACAGTATCGAACAGCACGGTAATGGCAACATCATAGGATTTATCAATTACCGGACGATCGCCGGTCTTAGCAGGCGCGCCGATATAAACGCCTCGCGTGCAGTCTATGGCCTTGAGCGATTCCAGCCCTTCCCGGAATGCGGAGCGCCGGTCATCGGAAATATCCTTTTTCAACCAGAACAAAACGATATGTGACAGCATAAAAACACCTCCCTGATATAGTTGACGGCTTCGTAAAAAGTCCGGATGCTGCGTTGCGCTGCATCCTTCGTCGTTGCGGCGTACCATAAGTACGCCTCACTCCTCAGGATTTGCGCGCCTTGCCTGCGAACTTTTTACAAAGCCGTCCGAAATTCGACTTTTTACGAGGGCATCATAGTTGTTTCCTAATCCGATATGAAAGTCTTTGTCAATAAAATTATGGGTGGTGGGTGAGATTAGCTTTATATTAAACAATTCAAGCCCTTGATCTTGAGGATTGATGCCCTTATAACGCCAAAAGTAAGTCAATTTCAGACACCACCGATTATTTTTTAAGTTGATTTACGAGCTGTCAGGCGTATCAGTTGTTTTTCATGCGGTAATTTTCTGAATAGCACCGGGACTCCATGGCGTCCGCCAGATGGTCCGCTGTCTCCATTGTGCGGCGCAGCAAGGGCAGGGAAAATTTGGTGAAACGATACACCGGATTTTTGCGGTTCTGAATGCAGCGGGCCTGCTGAGCTTCGGACGTCGTTGCCGCCTGATCCATGAGAAGCGGCAAAAATCTCAGGGTGAGACTCATCATGGTGGCCACCCGTTTTTCGGGTACCCCCGGAAGCGGCTTGCACAACCATGCCACGGCGGCCCGAATATCCGAATGACTCGTAACGACCATCCACAACAATCCGAAAAACATCAACAGCACCAGACGCCAGCAGGCGATCAGGCCGTCCACCGCTCCGGCGGCGTCCCACGACAGCGCCAGAGGCCACGATACAGAGAGCGTCAACGATCGGGTCGCGAAAATCACACCCAGCATCATCCCCAGACAGATCAAACTCCGAATCACATGCCGGATCTGAATCCGGATCAGCCCCCACAATAACAGACAGACTCCGGACAAAATCACAAGTATGGGAAGGTTTCCCGCAATGACCGCAACGCTGAACAGCATCATGCAGAGCATCTTGACACGAGCGTCCATTCGGCTCGCAAACGGTTTGAGCGGAGCATATTCCGAGAACATCGCAGCGTCACTTCCGATTCATGGCGCACTTGCAGGGCATTTTAACGCCAGCGGCTTCAACTTTCGGGAGTATATCCTCCAGCGGGCCGTCCTGAATCACCCTGCCCTGCCGCATCAGTATCAGGCGGCTGGCATACCCGACCACCTTGTCCATGTCATGGGTGGAAAGAATGATCGTACGGCCCTGCGCATGAAGGCCCGCAATACAGGATTGCACCTGTAAGATTCCCGGATAATCCAGATTGGAAAATGGCTCGTCCAGCACCAATATCGGCGATTCCATCGCCAGAATTCCCGCAATCGCGAGACGGCGCTTTTCGCCTCCGGAGAGCCGATGCGGTGGCTGATCCGCCAGATGTTCCAGACCGACCTGATTCAGGGCGGTCGCCACCCGGCGGGCGATCTCATCCACCGGCAAACACAAATTTTCAGGGCCGAACGCCGCATCCGCATAAACGGTTTCACCGACAATCTGGCTGTCGGCATCCTGAAAGACCAGACCGACCATTTGTCTGGCTCTCAAGATATCGGCAGCAACCGACACGCCACCTATCCGGATATCGCCGGAATCCGGTTTCAACAGGCCATTCAGATGCCTGAACAGCGTGGTTTTTCCAGAGCCGTTACAGCCGGCGATCACAACAAATTCTCCCGCACGAATGGTCAGCGAAATATCCTGAAGACCCTGTGTTCCGTCAGCGAAACGATGATTGAGGCCGCGAATCTCGATCACTTCCGGACAATCCCTCTCAACGCCTTCGTTATCGGAATGGCCGCCGCAATTTTAAGCGCATCCCCGGGAAGAAACGGATAACATCCGGCCGCCATCGCCTTCGGCCAGTTCATGTGCGTGACCACCTTGAGCCAGGAAACCCCGCAGGCATAGACGACCACAGAGCCGGCAACCATGGCGGCCACTTGAAAAAAAGGTGTCTTGCGGGTGCTTTCGGATATCCAGCCAATGAGCCAGACCGCCGGCAGATATCCGATGAGGTAGCCGCCCGTGGGGCCGGCAAATCTGGCGATGCCCCCTGCACCTCCGGCAAAAACGGGCAACCCCACCGCACCGGTCAGCAGATAAATGGCCACGCTCCACAATCCCCATCGCTTTCCCAGCAACAGCCCCGCCAGAAACACAAACAGATTTTGCAAAACGATGGGAACAACGCCGATAGGAATCGCCAGAAAGGCGCCGGCCGCAATCAGCGCCGCAAACATCGCCGCATACGCCATCATTCGAATTGAACTGTCCGATTTCATCGTACCGTCCTATGCGTTTTCATCGTTCATGCAATCTCCGTACAGAATTTTTTTCAGGGAACCATCCGCCAGCTTCAATATCAGCGCCCCTCCCGGATCCACATCCACGGCAAGCCCCGCCGATATTTCCTGCATCGCCACCACCCGAACCTGTTTGCCGATGGTGCAATTCAGTGTTTTCCAGTCATTGATGGTGGTTTCAAAATCGGTGTAACGCAGGTAGCTTTCAAGTTCATCTATATAGGCGGCTAAAAGCGCCTTGCGCGATACCATTGCCCCGGTCAATCGTTGCAGCGAACAGGCGGCGGGTTCGACCGGAGTCGGGTCATTGTTGACATTGATGCCGAAACCGACAGTGATAAAAGACACCATCCCTGCCTCAGCCTCCATTTCGGACAGCATCCCGGACAGTTTTTCGCCGTTGACCAGAATGTCGTTCGGCCATTTGACCACCGCCGCAACGCCGGTTTCCCGCCGAATCGTCCGGCACAGCGTCAGTGATGCCGCAAAATTGACGCGAAAGCACCACTGAAGCGGAATATCCGGGCGCAAAATCACGGTCGCATACAAACCGCCATCATCGGAATGCCACACGCGACGCAGTCTGCCTCTGCCGCTGGTCTGCCTGCCCGCCGTCACCACGGTCATATGGGGCGCACCCTTGCGGGCCATGTCACGGGCGATATCCATCGTGGAAGCGACTTCGGAAAAATAATGAACCCCCCTTTCCCTATCTGGAAACTCCCAGGAATACGGAATATCCGGAGAACTCCGCAATCGGTATCCTTTCGCACCGGCGTCAATATCATATCCGCACTCTTGAAGCTTCTGGATATGTTTCCAGACCGACACGCGAGAAATTCCCAGAGCGGCGCTGAGCGCCTCTCCGGAAACCACATCTTTGGCGGATTGAAATATTTTTAGAATTTGAGATTTCATCGGAAAAATTCGTTATCCAAACACACTATTAAAGCTAACCAAAAACAGCATAAGATGTCAATGGATTTTCATCCCCTGATGTTTTGGCGGATTTTCGCCACAAACGTCTGAGGATCGCCCGGAGTGACAACCACGGTGCGATCTGAAAATTTCAACACGACCGAACGGTCTGGATCTGTGGCGAACGGACGGTAGTCACCAATTTTGCCATTATAGAACGACCCTGCGAAACAGAACAACCCACCATTGCCAAGCGTCCGAATCGAGTTGGACATAGCGGTGGGATCAATTTCAACCGCTTTCAGTCCGGAAAGGGGGATGGTCGAATTCCAGCCGAGTCGTTGAACCAACAAGGCGTGAGGCGTGAGAACATATCCCCGAATGGTGAAAAGGGATGCAAAAAGCAGCCCCATCAGCGGCAATACGATCAGGACGATGTTGTAAAACAGGGTGTTCGGAAACGGCGTCAATCTGTCCAGTACCGGAATTCCCATGATAAAGATTGCCGACAGCCAGGTTGTCACCTTGAGAGATTTTCCCCACGGCGCAGTAAATCGGGTGCTGTGCATCTCCATTCTTGTCTCCCTAAATGCAGGCTCATCGTTCCACATATTGACGTTCGATCCACCGCAGATACTCGCCGGATGTGATGTGCTGAACCCAGTCTTGATGGTCTATGTACCACTGAATGGTTTTACGAATACCGGTTTCAAAAGATTCCAGGGGACGCCACCCCAGTTCCCGCTCGATCTTGGAACAATCAATGGCGTACCGGAGGTCATGGCCGGGCCTGTCCTTGACAAAGGTAATCAACCTTCTTCGAGAACCTTCTCCGGAATCGGGAATCATCCGATCCATTTCGTCGCAGATACGCCGCACCACATCTATGTTGGTCATTTCGCACCGGCCTCCGACATTGTAGGTATCCCCGCGTTTGCCATGTTGCATGATCCGCCAGATGGCCTGGCAATGATCGGTCACATACAGCCAGTCCCGCACATTTTGTCCATTGCCGTAAACCGGTAAGGGTTTTCCGTTCAGCGCATTCAATATCATAAGGGGAATCAGCTTTTCCGGAAAATGATAAGGGCCGTAATTGTTGGAGCAGTTGGAAAGCGTCACCGGCAGACCATAGGTTCGGCTATAAGCCATGACGATGTGGTCAGACGCCGCTTTGGACGCGGAATAAGGACTACTGGGATCATACGGAGTGGTTTCCCGAAAATAGCCTTCGTCGCCCAAAGAGCCAAAAACCTCGTCTGTACTGACGTGATGAAACAGCATCACCTGGTCCATGCGCCCTCTGGCCAGTTCCAGCAGTGTGAACGTCCCGTTGATGTTGGTTTTAATGAAGGCGTCCGGCTCTACAATGGAGCGATCCACATGGGATTCCGCGGCAAAATGACAGACGGCGTCAATCTGAAACCGTTCGAACACATCGGACATAGCAGCCCTGTCACAGATATCCGCTTTGACAAATACATACCGATCCGGAAACCGCACCGCGATATCTTCAAGATTTTCTGGATTGCCCGCGTAGGTAAGGCGATCCACATTGACAATCCGTCCCATATAGTCGGAATCGGACAGCAGATAGCGGATGAAATTGGACCCTATAAAACCGCACCCCCCCGTAACAAGAATGTTCTGCATGCGCCTCCTTGAGCTGGTTAAGTGAATAAATCAATAAATTCTGTTGAAGCCGCCAGATTAAAAGTGGTATGTTATCCATTTGAAAAATAAAAGTCCACAAAGAACACAAGGTCGCTCATGTCAGAACTTTCAGAAACCCGGCAGCGGTTATTGCGCCAGCTTCCAGGCGTTGATCGAATGCTGGAGGTCATCAAATCAAATGATTTTTTTCAGGATATTCCCAGAGCCGTCACCATCCGATCGGTGCGAACCGTCATTGAAACGCTGCGGTCCCAAATTCTGAACAGCCGGGATGAAACAGAGCTTAAAACGCTTTTGCCAACGCTCATGGATGAAATCGTTATCCATAAAATCAAGGCGGATGTATCTGCCGCCATGTCGGTCAATCTGTCGCCGCTGATCAATGCAACAGGTGTTGTCATCCATACCAATCTGGGAAGATCGCTTCTGGCCGATGAAGCCATCGAGAATATCCATGCTGTGGCGGGTCGCTATTCCAATCTGGAGTTCGATCTGACCACGGGCAAGCGAGGCTCCCGGTACCGGATTGTGGAGGATATCCTGTGCGAAATCACCGGCGCTCCGGCGGCTATGGTGGTCAACAACAACGCCGCCGCCGTACTGCTGTGCCTGGATACGCTGGCCAAAGGACGTGAAGTGGTGGTTTCCCGAGGAGAACTGGTGGAGATCGGCGGCGCGTTCCGCATTCCGGATGTCATGGCCCGAAGCGGCGCGATCCTGAAAGAAGTGGGGACGACCAACCGCACGCATCTGAAAGACTATGTTCAGGCCATTCAAGACCATACCGGCCTGCTCTTGAAAGTACACACCAGCAACTACCGGGTCATGGGATTCACGGCATCGGTATCGCTGAACGATCTTGTCGCACTTGGCGGGGAACACAACATCCCGGTCATGGAAGATCTGGGCAGTGGCACGTTTATTGACTTTTCCCGATACGGAATGATGCGCGAACCAACGGTTCAGGAATCCGTGGCGTCCGGCGCGGATGTGGTGACATTCAGCGGCGACAAGCTGCTCGGAGGCCCCCAGGCCGGGATTATTCTGGGAAGCAAAGCCATTCTGGACACTATCAAACAAAATCCGCTGACACGGGCGCTGCGAATTGACAAATTGACGCTGGCCGCCCTGGAAGCAACGGTTCGACTGTACCGGGAACCGGAAAAAGCGGTAAAAGCCATTCCCACATTACGCATGTTGACCATGCCGCTTCAGGATATTCAACACCGCGCCGACAGGCTTCAGGCAATTCTGTCCGAAATTACGGATTCCCGCTTGATCATCACCCGACATGCCGTATCTTCCAGAGCGGGTGGTGGGTCACTGCCGCTTTTAGACATCCCCACCATATGTGTGGGCCTTCAGGTGACAGGCGCATCCGTGAATGCAATGGAAACGTTCTTTCGTCGCTGGTCTCCCCCCGTTATCGCCCGGATTGAAAACGATATTTTGCTGATGGATATGCGCACCATAAACGATGATGAACTTCCGGATATCCGCAATGCGGTTATCGGTTTTTTATACGAAGGACCGTCATGACATCCAAGCCATTATCGCAATCGGATACCGGCGCTGACAATCTGTCTGAAAATCTCTGCCAGATTTTCATGTTTTCAACGCCTGCAGATGACATGCGAAATACCGGCAATGCGGAATCTTATTCATCGGCCAATGGGCCGATGTCAGCGCTTACGTTGAATATCGCCGGCGATGAACTGTACCAGTCCGGCGATGTCAACGGCGCCGCGGAAGCCTTTCAGAAAGCGCTGGCGTTGAATCCGTTCGATCCCAATGTACATAACAGTCTGGGGGTCTGTTACGGGGTTCTGAAGATGTACGAGGCCGCTGAGGCCGAATTTGACGCTGCACTGGCCTTGAATCCAAAAGAAATGATGGCGCTGTACAATACCGGTGTGATCTGCCTGCTGACAGATCGCCGGGAAATGGGGCTAATGTATCTGCTGAAGGCATGGGATATTGATGACACTGTTTTCGAGGTGGCGTTCCTGACCGGAAAACTTTATCTGGAATCCGGAAAAACACAGCAGGCCAGACCTTTTCTGAAAAAGGCGCTCGATGACAGGCCCAATTCCGGCAACGCGCTGCGTATGCTGGCCGCATGTTATGTAGCCATAGAAAAACCTCGAGATGCGGTAGCGCTTTATACCCGCGCCGTCAAGTTGAACCCTCAAGATGCGGAATCACTTTCCATGCTCGGACATTTGTACGATGTCATCGGAGAAAGCCGGGAAATCGCTCTGCTGTTTTGCAGGCAAAGCGTGGACATTGCCCCGGAAAATGAAATATATCGTCAGCGGCTCGACGAGCTGCTGGCAAAACGATAAGAAGGAGCGAATTATGCCTATTTATGAGTATCGCTGTCAGGAGTGTCAGAAAGACTTCGAATATCTGGTTTTCAGAAATCAAGAACCGGAATGCTGTCCGGTCTGTAACAGTCCCAAAGTGTCCCGGCTGTTGTCCGCATGTGGTTTTGTAAGCAAAGGCAGCGCCGGAGAAACCGTCAGTTCTTCCGCATCGGCAGGTTCTTCCTGTAGCGGATGCAGCTCATCAAGCTGTGCGGGATGCGGTCACTGATGGCATCGTCGCGCCTTATCATCGGAACCCGCGGCAGCAAACTGGCGCTCTGGCAGGCGAACTGGGTGAAACGGCACATCGAACTCCGACATCCGGATGTTTCTGTCGAGATTCAAATCATTAAAACCAAAGGCGATAAAATTCTGGATGTGCCACTGGCAAAAGTCGGCGGCAAGGGGTTGTTCGTCAAGGAAATCGAGGAAGCTCTTCTTGCCGGAAGCATTGACATGGCGGTTCACAGCATGAAAGACATGCCCGGAGACATCCCGCAAGGGCTTTGTATCGCCGCAATCCCCAAACGTGAAAACCCGCAGGATGTGTTGATATCCCGCGACCGCATTCCGCTGCGTGATTTGAAGGTCGGCGCCCGTATCGGCACCAGCAGCTTGCGAAGGGCCGCTCAGATCCGCCATATCCGGCCGGATATCGAGATCGTTTCGTTACGCGGCAATTTAGACACCCGCCTCAAAAAATTAGAGGATTCGGACATGGACGCCATTATTTTGGCCGCAGCGGGGGTTATCCGTCTGGGTTTTAATTCCCGTATCACGGAATTCCTCGATGAAACCCTGCTGCTGCCTGCTGCAGGGCAGGGGGCGCTGTGTATCGAGATTCGCAGTGACGACCCGGAGGCCGCGGCGGTAGCGGCTGAAATGGATCATCCCCAAACCCGCGCGGTGGTATTGGGAGAACGGGCTTTTTTATATCGGTTGCAAGGGGGGTGTCAGACCCCCATTGCGGCTTTCGGAAAAATAGATGGCAATGTCATGACCTTGCAAGGGGTGGTGGCGTCTTTGGACGGCGCCGTCATATTCAAAAAAGTCGCTACCGGAACTCCGGACACATCAGAAGCTCTGGGTGTCTGGCTGGCGGAAACGCTGCTGTCTGAAGGCGCCGACAAACTGCTCGATGAACTGTTGACGTCGTCGGTTTCCTGAACATCGGCTTTGGATGATATACCTAAATTACAGTGTGCAACAGGCTATTAAGAGACAATTTATGAACCCATCAACCGGCAAGGTGTATCTGATCGGCGCAGGCCCCGGAGATCCGGGGCTAATTACCGTCAAGGGGCTTGACTGCATCCGGAATGCAGATGTGGTGATCTACGACTATCTGGCGGCGCCATCGCTTCTGGCGTCCGCCCCGGCCCATGCGGAAGTCATTTATGTAGGGAAAAAAGGCGCGGATCATACCCTGTCTCAGGATAAAATAAATGCGCTGATCGTCGAAAAAGCCAGCAAAGGCAATAAGGTGGCGCGACTTAAAGGCGGCGACCCCTTCATTTTCGGAAGAGGCGGAGAGGAAGCCGAAGTGCTGCTGCATGAAGGCATTCCGTTTGAAATTATCCCCGGCGTTACATCCGCCATTGCGGCGCCGGCGTACGCCGGCATTCCGCTGACCCATCGCAATTTCACATCAACGCTGGCGCTGGTGACAGGTCATGAAGACCCCACCAAAAATGAATCCAACATCAACTGGCAATCGCTGGCCACCGGCATCGGGACGATCGTGTTTCTGATGGGCGTCAAAAACCTTCCGCACATTGTTCGGCAATTGATACAGCACGGAAAGTCTTCCGGAACCCCCATCGCTCTGATTCAATGGGGAACCACCTATCGCCAGAAGACCGTTGTCGGAACGCTGGAAACCATCGAAACCCGCGTTGCGGAAGCCGGACTCACCTCCCCTGCCGTTATTGTCGTTGGCAAGGTAGTGACACTGCGCGACCACCTGAAATGGTTTGAAAACCGTCCGCTTTTCGGTAAAACCATTATCGTGACCCGCGCCCGCGAGCAGGCCAGCGATCTGGTCCAGATTCTGTCCGAACGGGGGGCCAATTGTCTGGAGTTTCCCACCATTCGGATAACCCCGTCTGAAAACACCGACGCGCTGAACGCGGCTATCGAGCGGATCAGCACTTATGACTGGGTGGTCTTCACCAGTGTGAACGGTGTTCGATTTTTCTTTGAACGCCTTTTTGCGAAAGGCCGGGATGTCCGTGCGCTTGGACATTTGCGCACCGCCGCCATCGGCCCGGCAACCGCTGAGCAATTGAAACGATACGGGCTGTGCAGCGATATCGTTCCGGACACCTATCGTGCGGAGTCCGTTGTAGATGCCTTCAAATCTGAAGCTGTTGCAGGCAAGAAAATCCTGCTGCCCCGTGCGAAAGAAGCCCGAACCGTGCTTCCGGATGAACTGGCCCGAATGGGGGCCGTTGTGGATGACATTGCAATCTATCACACGCAATGCGTTCGAGATCATGCGGACCACCTCGTTGCGCTTCTAGAAAACCGGGAAGTAGATGTGGTGACATTCACCAGTTCCTCCACAGTGAAGAATTTCGTATCCCTGCTTCCAGAAGGAAAGGCTGCTGCATTGTTACAGCATGTAACGCTGGCCAGTATCGGCCCTATCACCACCGAAACGGCGACGTCACTGGGGATAGATGTTCAGATCACGGCCCGGACATTTACAATACCCGGTCTGTGCGACGCGGTGCTGGAATATTTCAGCCGAAAATGATGCGGCACAGAACTCTATGAAACTGACAGACACCTATGACCGAAATCTGACATACCTGAGAATTTCCATCACGGATCGCTGTAATCTCAGGTGCCTTTACTGCTCCCCTGGCGACCCTTTTCCCAGGCTGTCCCATCAGGATATTTTGAGCTATGAAGAGATTCTCCACCTGACACGCATCGCCGTAGATCTGGGCGTCACCAAGGTGCGGATCACTGGCGGAGAACCGCTCATCAGAAAAAATATTGATGATTTTTTGCATAAACTCCGCCAGATTTCCGGCATTCAGGATATGGCGTTGACGACCAACGGCGTTTTTCTGAAAACGCATATTCCATCTCTGATAAAAGCAGGGTTGCGGCGTATCAACATCAGTCTCGATACCCTGAAGCCGGACAGGTTCCGGCGGATTACCGGCGTCAACGCCTTCGATCAGGTCTGGGAAGGCATTCAGGAAGCCTTTCACTCCGGGTTATCCCCCATCAAAATCAACACAGTGGCGCTCCGGGGCGTCAATGATGACGAGCTGGAAGATATCGCTCGATTGTCTTTCCACTATCCATTTCATTTTCGTTTTATCGAATACATGCCTGTCGGTGTTTCCGGAGAACAGACGTCAGCACCGCTTTATACGCCCGAAATTCAAGAGCGATTCGCGAAGCGTATCGGCAATCTGATGCCCGTCGGACATCACTCCAGCGACGGGCCTGCCGAACGTTTCAAATTTGATGGCGCTGTCGGTGAAATCGGATTTATCAGCGCCATGAGCCATCATTTCTGCAATACCTGCAATCGCCTCCGACTGACCGCAAGCGGTCAGATTCGCTCCTGTCTGCTGTCCGATCATCAGGAAGACATCCGGACAGCACTGCGCGCCGGCGCATCGGATGCAGCGCTGTCGGATATTTTTTTGAAGGCGGCCAGAACCAAAGGCAGACACCATACATTGAATACCGACACCCCTGCAGATGTCACGGGACGGATGTTCTCTATCGGCGGATAATTTTGACGGGTTCGTAAAATGTCCGCATGCGGCGTTGCGCTGCATCCTTCGTCGTTGCGGCGTACCATAGCGTCAATTTTCAGAAATTCGTCAAAGTTTCTTGACAATTCGTCAAAACATGGATATGGAAAACCCAGTGTAGAACATTTCCTTCTCTTTTCCCCCTTTCATGAGGTTGTTCATGAAGATGAAGCTGATTCGGCAATATTGCTTTCTGGTAAGCATTCTCCTGTGTTGTTGGGTCAGTTATCCCTGTTCCGCTCTTTCGTCGGACGCTCCGCCAGGCTCCGATAGCCAAAAACCCATATCACTGAAGCCGATAAGAGTTCTTGCAACGGCATCTCCCAGCGCTACCGTTACAGGAGGGGCATCTGCTTTCGTGAATGCCCAAAACGCCCTTAATCGCAGTGACTATCCGGGCGCCCTTGGTTTCAGCCAGCAGGCGGTTGCCGAAGATCCCAGCAATCTCAATTATCAATATCTGCTGGGTATCGCATATTTCAAAATGTCCAAATTAGATGAAGCGGAAGCGATCTTTCTCGCCCTGACACGCGCCGATTCCGTTTCTTTCCAGAAAGCCTTTTTTGACCTCTCCGCTCTGTACCTTCAGAAAAATGAAACTGAAAATGCCATGGAAATGCTTCAAAAAGCATATTCTTTAGATCCCGGCCGCTCAGAGATGGAGATGGGCGACATCTGCCTGAAACAAAAACAGTTTGACAAAGCGGCCAGACATTTCAAGCAGGCTGCAATCAAAAAACCAGAACTGAAGGCGGATGCCGAAATGCTTCAGGCATTGACGCTGTTTCAATCGAACAACGCGTCCGAAGCCAAACAGATGCTTCAGAATGTCCTGGCCATGAATTTGCCCCCCGAGAAAATGACCGCCGCCCGCCAGCTTCTGGACAGTATCAACGAAACCCAAAAGGCCGATAAGCCCTGGTATCTTTCAGCAACCATCGGGGTTCAGCAGGATAACAATGTGTTTCAGAACCCTCTCGAAAATGTCGGTGTCAATCCTTACACAGGCGGGGTACGTAATGCGGAGGATACATCTTCCATCTTTTCCTTAACAGGAAAGTACCGACTATTAAGAAAGGATTCCTGGTCCCTCTGGGGTGTGTACAACCATTATCAAACCAATTATATTCACAACACCGATCTCAATCTGGTAGGTTCCAGACCGTCACTTCAATTTGTGTGGGACAGATCACCGCTTCACGCTGGCCTGGAATATGCTTACGCCCATTACTGGGTCAACGGAAAATCTACGGTAGGGGTTCATTCGATACTACCAAGATTTTTGATGGACCATCCTGATAACTGGCAGTCCAGCGTTTTCGGAGCGATGGAATGGAAAATTTATCAGAATCAGACACCCTATGACACGCATTATCAATTAATATTGTGTGAAAAGAAGATGTTTCCTAATATCAAATCACATATTCGCGCCCAATACGAGACCGATCTTGACGTTATTGGCGCGGATGGACGCGGCAATATCACAACGCATGAAGTCCTTTTGGGAATTCAATATCCATTGTGGTTTGATGGCTGGTTTATGGATATTTCAGGTCGTTACAATTGGAAGTTTTTTCAGCATGATCTCATGATTAGCACCACTACAGACAGAACTGATGAACAAAAAAGCCTTATGTTTGCGGTTTTCGGGCATCTGTATGGCGGGCTGTATTTAAATCTTATGGTTCAGCCGATATGGAACACTTCCAATATCATCAATCAATACAACTACGACCCATACGCATTTAACAAGGCATTGACGGCATGCTATCTGACATACACTTTCTGAAAAAATATTCTGGATTTTTAATGACGCTGGTAACATCCCTTCTGGTGGTGGCGTCTTATGGACCGGTATGGGCAGGTGAATCTGTCGGAGAGATCGGCGCGCTTTCCGGTGTTGTACAGGTTGAAAGAGACGGTCAGAAAGAAACCGCGAAAATGGGCGATCCCGTATTTTTGCATGACAAATGGCATACGGAAGCCGATGGTATTGCGGAAATCGTTTTTACAGATGGCAGCCATGTCCGGCTCACGTCTAACACGACGCTTGAAATTACGGAATATCTGTATCACCCCGAAGAAAAGAGGCGTTCCAGCCTGTTTTCGTTGCTCATTGGAAAGGCGCGTTTCATTGCAAAAGCCTTGCAGGGCTTTAAAGATCAACGTTTCAGGGTGCAGACGCAAACGGCAGTGGTTGGAACTCGTGGTACGGATTTCATTGTATGGGTCAAATCGCCAACTGAAGTCTATGTGTTTTGTCTCGAAAATGCAGTTGAATTGTACAATCAGGCGGTTAAAGAAAGATATGTCATTCTGACGCCCGATATGGTTACGCAGGTATCCGGTAACAATCCGCCACTCCCGCCGCATTTCATCACGCCAGAAGAACGAAGAGAATTTGTCCAGCAGGCGTTTATCCCATTACCCGGCCAGCAACAACCATTGTCTTCGAGTCAGACCGTCACCACAACCACAGAAGGCGACAGTGGATCACCTTCCACGACGGTGCAGTTTTCCACCAGCACCACGTTGTCGCTACCATCATCAACAACATCAACCAGTTCAACAACCTCTACATCCACCACAACAACCACCACGACTTCTTCTAC
>JAJYBO010000131.1 GCA_021778975.1 Deltaproteobacteria bacterium | reverse complement strand
AGAATTACGGGAATCAAAAATTTGCATTTCAAATCGAGTTTCATGGCTACCCCCTTTCTGATGACTTAAAATGGTGCGATATATGACGCCACTTTGTATTCACGAGATCGGCTCTTTTCAGGAAAATCGCATTTTGGGCGCCATGACCAGATCACCAGCAGCGTCAATCCGGACGATGCAGATTTTGTCGTGATCTCGCTTGGCGGTTTTCTTCATTTTCGCCATTTTTCTGCCGATTTCTTCCGCGGAATACACGGCGGCGCGGCCCGCCGGGATTTCCAGAATCACGGCGCTGACCGTCAGCAGCGGAAATGACGCTTCCCGACCATCCCGATCTCTGGCTTTGATACATCCATTTTGAATGGCTTCGGAATCGTAAAAACTTTCAACATCCCGCTGAAACCGCTGACACATTTTCCGGACTTTTGAAAACACCTTATCCGGTTCCATGCCCTGGATGCCCATGAAAAAATCGTCGCCGCCGATATGCCCGCCAAACCGCAGTGAATCCTGGGTGCGGTTTTTGAGTATCTCGGAAAACAGCAAAATTACCCGGTCCCCCTGACGAAATCCGTAAGTGTCATTGTAGGGCTTGAAATTGTCGAAATCGAAATAGATGAAATAATATTGAACTTCCAGGCATTGCAGGGCATCCGATACATATTTGTAAATCAGGGCATTCCCCGGAAGTCTGGAGAGCGGATTTTGATCCCTGGCGATGGCGATGTTTTTTTCATTCAGAACCTTCAGAAGAGAACGCGCGCTCAGAAATCCCTTGTATTTCAGGTTATCTACAATGATAATGCCTTCGATGCTTTCATTCTGCGTATAAATCTCCAGAATCTTTTCGACGGGTGTGTGAATATCGGTAACCGGATATCGGGTGATGAACCGGCCCAGATTTTTGCCGATGCCCGGGTTCAGCAGCAATTGACTGCCGAAACGGGAAAACGAGTAGTGCTTGAAGCTCTTCTCGCTGATAATTCCCAGCGGCTCCTGGTTGCCGTTGACGACCGGAAAAAAAGAGTGGTGGCTCTGCGACTTGAATTTCTCAAATACATCAAAGACGTTGGATGTATTGAGAACCGGGGCGATATACTCCATTTCGGTGTCAATGAGCTTTTTGTCGCCGGATTGCTCCCGTCGCTGTTCTTCCCGGCTGAATTCATAGATATGGGTATAGGTACTCTTGAGCTGATTTATATCGGTGACAGGGTGCTGAATGAGATATCCCTGGATCAGATCGCAGCCGATATTCCGGCAACTGTAGTATTCTTTTTGGGTTTCGACGCCTTCAGCGATCACGATGCTGCCCATGACATGCGCCAGATTGACGATACTGCTCACAAAGATTCTTTTGTTGATGTCGGTCGGAATGTCCTGAATAAAAAAACGGTCTATCTTGATAAACTCCGGACGGGTGTAATAAAGCAGTTTGAAACCGGAAAACCCGGCGCCGCAGTCATCCACCGCGATTTTGAATCCCTGGTCGCGATAGACGTTCAGAACCCGTGTACACGCCTCGTGATCCTGAAGTTCGTGGCGCTCTGAAATCTCGAAACAGACCGAATCCACGGAAAGACTGCTGGACATCAGGGTGTTCAATGTGTTGCCAGGCCTGTATGTGGCGGACTGCAATACCCGATTGTCCAGGTTGAAGAAGAGCTTCACATGGTCTTTCCACGGTAACTGCGCGAATTTGGCAATGGCCATGTTTCGCAGTTCCAGATCCACTGGATGCAACACATTGTCATCATGCGCCCGGTCAAAAAAATCATGAATGGATGCCATCCCCGCGGCTTCGTAATTTCTGAGCAGCGCCTCATATCCATAGCAAACACCCGTATGGATGTTTACAACAGGTTGAAATGCGTAATCGAGGCAGGATAATCGTGTAAGCCAGGTCTGATCTAATGGTGGTGTCATATCCGGCGTCATCTCCAATAAAAAATCTCTGTCGTTGTCATGAAATATTTTCAGCATGGCGGCGATCGTAGTCCGCATATGTTAGATCACGATTAGGGCAGGCGCTTCCACATACCGCCCCTTTTTGATGTTCTCCGAATATGTCTTGACAGTCGGCATGGAATGGAATAAACATTCAATTGAAATGCTTATTTTAATTATGCTTATCAGTTGGGAGAAAACCAATGAAATCCACGAAGAAACAGGAACGCGACACCCAATCGCGCCTTTTGGACAGCGCGTGTGAAGTATTTGCCCGAAAAGGATATCGAGACGCCACCCTTGCAGAAATCTGCGAACGAGCGGGCGCCAATATCGCGGCCGCCAATTATTATTTTCGGGACAAGGAAACGCTGTATGCCCAGGCATGGCGGCTGTCTTTTCAGCGATCTTTAGAAACGTATCCGGCCAGTGGCGGTGTATCCCCGGATGCCCCTCCGGAAGAACGGTTGCGAGGCCGGATACTGTCCATTCTCCAGCGGGTTCATGATCCCAAAAGTTATGAATTCGATATCATCTACAATGAACTGCTTCATCCTACGGGGCTTCTGGCGGAGGTCATGCGAGAATCCGTCGAGCCTATCCGCCATGGTCTGTTCACCCTGACACAAGAGCTTCTGGGGGAACATGCAACGGATACCCAGATTCAGCTTTGTCATATGAGCATCCGCTCCCAGTGTTTCGATCTTATCCTGCGAAAACGTCGCCAGAAACTGCATCCGGAAATCGAAGCGAACAGCATACATCCCTATCTGGATGTGGATATCGAAACACTGGCCGGTCATATCCTGAATTTCTGCCTTGCCGGCATACGGGAAATGCGCATGCAGATACACCGCAAGACAGGGTGATTTTCATCGACTTTTTACGAGAGCATCATATTTTCATGAAGATCAAAAAAATACTGTGGACCGTCATCGGTCTGAGCCTGGCGGCGGCAGCCGTTTTCGTGTATCTGCGGCGAGAAAACGCGCAGCCGGTATCTTACCGGACATCGGAAATCACCCGCGGAGACCTTCTGGTCTCTATCAGCGCCACCGGCACCGTAGAGCCTGAAGAGGTGATTGATGTCGGCGCGCAGATATCCGGCCAGATCCTGAAATTTGGCGTTGATAAAACCGGCAAGCCCGTGGATTATGGTTCGGTGGTGACAGCCGGCATGGTGCTGGCCAAAATAGACGATTCTCTGTATGCCGCGGACGCGGCGTCGGCGGCGGCGCAGGTGCAGCAGTCGAAGGCCTCGCTTCAAAGCGCTGTCGCCAGCCTGGGGCAGTTGAACGCGAAGCTGTACCAGGCCCGGCAGGACTGGGAGCGCGCGCAGCGCATCGGCCCCTCCGAAGCCCTGTCTCGCAGCAGCTATGATGCCTACAAAGCCGCTTTTGACGCGGCAACGGCCGGTGTCGCTTCCGGCCAGGCCGCGATCATGCAGGCGCGCGCAGCGGTGGCGCAGTCGGAAGCCGCCCTGAACCGGGCGCGGCGCAACCTCGGTTACTGCACCATCACATCACCGGTCAAAGGCGTCATCATTGACCGCCGGGTCAATATCGGCCAGACGGTTGTTTCCAGCCTCAATGCGTCCAGTCTGTTTCTGATCGCCAAAGACCTCAAGCGCATGCAGGTGTGGGTCGCGGTCAACGAGGCGGATATCGGCAAAATTCATCCCGGCCAGCCCGTCATTTTCACTGTGGACGCATTTTCGGGGGAAACCTTTAAGGGGGAAGTCGGCAAGATCCGTCTCAACGCATCCATGACGCAAAACGTCGTCACCTATACCGTGGAAGTGATTACGGACAACTCCAGCGGGCGACTGCTTCCCTATCTGACCGCCAACGTGGAGTTTGAAATGAACAATCTTCACAACGTGCTGCTGGCGCCAAACGCCGCTTTGCGCTGGAAGCCGACGGACGCCGAAATCGCTCCGGAATTTCGCGGGAACCCCCTGAATACTTCCCATAAAAAAGGATCCTCCACACAAAAATCTCAACAGAAGGCCGTTTCTGAAAAAACACCGACAGGAAGCCGCGCCTCCGGTCAGCCGCCGCGCAAACAGGGAACGCTCTGGGTGCGCCAGGGCGGCTTTGTCGCTCCGGTCGCGGTCACAATCGGCCCCACCAACGGCATCCTGACAGAAGTGCAGGGCGGCGACCTGAAAGAAGGCATGGACGTCATTATCGGACAGCAGACAGTGCAAACAACCCCTGTCGGTTCCACTAACCCCTTTGTGCCGCAGATGAGAAGGGGAAAGGCCGGCGGGCATGGATGATCCGATGGCGCTGATCGAACTCAGGCGTATCGTCAAGACCTACCGCATTGCGGATATGGATGTGCCGGTGCTGAAAGGGGTGTCTCTCCGGATCGAGAGCGGAGAGCTTGTGGCGCTGATGGGATCTTCGGGTTCCGGAAAAAGCACGCTGATGAACATTCTGGGATGTCTGGACAGGCCCACCTCCGGTGAATACTGGTTCGATCACAAGGAAATCGCCCGACTCCCCGCGGATGAACGGGCGCTTCTGAGAAACCGCTGCATGGGCTTTGTTTTTCAGAGCTTCAATCTGCTGCCCCGCGCCAGCGCCCTGGAAAATGTCACCATGCCGCTGTCGTATGCCGCTCACTATATTTCGGACAGGGAAGCCCGCCAACGGGCCTCCGAGATGCTGCGCCGCGTGGGGCTCAAAGACAGAATGGAACATGAGCCCTCCCAGCTTTCCGGCGGCCAGCAGCAGCGGGTCGCCATTGCGCGGGCGCTGATCAACCGGCCTCCGGTTCTCTTCGCGGATGAACCCACCGGCAATCTCGACTCACACACCAGCAACGAAGTGCTTCAGATGTTCGAAGAGCTTAACCGGGAGGATGGCATCACCATCATTCTGGTGACGCATGATGCGGCTGTCGCCAGACACGCCCGCAGGGTCATTCGTATCGCCGATGGTTTGATCGTGGACAGCGACACGGAAAGCAGCCTGCAATCGGCAGAGGGAAAATGAAGATTCATCGAATTCTGCGAACCGCGCTTCAGGCGCTGCGGCGAAATCCCATGCGGGCCATGCTGACAACGCTTGGCATCGTCATCGGCGTCGGCGCGGTCATCGCCATGATGGAGATCGGAAACGGCTCTTCTGCGGCGGTTCAGAAATCCATCGCCAGCATGGGCGCCAACACCATCCTGGTGCTGCCGGGCACCGCCGCCAGCGGCGGGATCAGCTTCGGGTTCGGCACCAGCGTCACCCTGACGCCCCAAGACTATGAGGCCATCGTTCGGGAATGCCCGGCTGTCGTCAGCGCCGCTCCGGTGGTAAGGGCGCGCACCCAGGTTGTATATGGCAACCGCAACTGGGTGCCCAATACGATCGAAGGCGCGACGCCGTCGTTTCAGCAGGTCCGCAACTGGACGGACATGGCGGACGGTGAATTTTTCAGCAACCGGGACGTTCTGAACGCGAACAAGGTCTGCGTGTTGGGGCAGACCATCGTCCGCGAACTCTTTCAGGGAGAATCGCCCGTCGGAAAGGAAATCCGCATCAAGAACATATCGTTTCGGGTGGTCGGCGTGCTGGCCTCCAAAGGCGCCAACATGATGGGCATGGATCAGGACGATATTGTTCTGGCGCCCTGGACCACCATCAAATACCGCGTTACCGGCTCCATGCTGACATCGAACAATCAGAGCAGCAGCTCATCCAGCACATCGAACTCTTCTACATCCACGTCGGTCAACACCCTGAATACCCTGTATCCGGGGCAGCAGAGCCTGTATCCCGCGCAATCCACCACCCAGGCCGCGGACAATCCGATATCGGTGCGATTCACCTATATTGACCAGATACTGGCCAATGCAGCGTCCACAGCGGAAATTCCGTCCGCCATCCGGCAGATCACCGCCACATTGCGGGAGCGTCATCATCTCCGTGACGGTGAGGACGATGACTTCAATATCCGGGATATGACGGAAATGACCCGGATGCTGACCTCCACCACCCATCTGATGACCAATTTACTGCTGTGTGTTGCGCTGATATCCCTTTTGGTGGGCGGGGTCGGCATCATGAATATCATGCTGGTGTCCGTCACGGAACGCACGCGGGAGATCGGACTTCGCATGGCGGTCGGCGCCAGGGCGCGGGATATTCTCCGGCAGTTTCTGGTCGAATCCGTCGTTTTATGCCTGGTCGGGGGCGGGGTTGGTATTGTGCTGGGGCACGGAGGCTCTTATCTGGTGCAGATGCTGCTCCACTGGCCGGTACAGAATTCACCGGGCGCCATCGCCGCCGCGGTGATCGTTTCGGCCAGCGTGGGGGTTGTTTTCGGATATTATCCGGCGTGGCGGGCGTCGCGTCTGGATCCGATTGATGCGTTGCGGTATGAGTAATGCTGTGAAAACAGGGAGTATTTTTATGTCATCAACGTTCAGGGGCGCTTTGCGGCCATTGACGACTATACTTGTGGCGGCGGTCTCGATGACGGCATCCGGTTGCGCTGTCGGCCCGGACTATCAGCCGCCAAAGGCAACCATGCCGGCCGCCTGGGTGGAGCCTGCTCCGAAATCCGTGTCTGAAAGCGACGCCGATATCGCCCACTGGTGGACGAAATTTCACGATCCGGTGCTGGATTCTCTGGTGAAGCAGGCCATCGCATCGAATCTGGATTTAAAGCTGGCGGAATCCCGCATCCGTCAGGCCAGAGCCGCCCGGAACGCCGCCGCCGCCGGCCTGGGGCCGGGCGTGAGCGCGAACAGTTCCTTCACCCGAAGTCAGTCATCGCCGGGAACGAGCGCCGCCGCCAGAAACTACGGCGTTACGGATGGCATACTTTCCAGCCAGTATCAGGCCGGGTTCGACGCATCCTGGGAACTGGATATTTTCGGCGGTGTCCGCCGGAATGTGGAAGCCGCCACCGCCGATCTTCAGGCCAGCATCGAAAGCAGACGGGATGTTCTGGTGACACTGGCGGCCGAAACCGCCGTGGATTACATTGATCTCCGGGCTTCTCAGCAGCAGATTGCCATTGCCCGGAAAAATCTTCTGGCGCAGCAGCGCACCGCGGCGCTTACACAACAGCTCTTTAAAACCGGATTTTCCAGCGATCTGGATGTCGCCAACGCCAACGCTCTGACAGCCACCACCGCCGCGCAGATTCCGGTTCTGGAAACTTCCGCGCGACAATACATTTACAGCCTCAGTTTGCTGATCGGTTGCGAACCCGGCGCGCTGATGACGGAACTGAATCCGATATCCGGCATTCCCACGGCGCCGCTGTCCGTTCCGGTCGGAATTCCGGCGGATCTGCTCCGTCAACGACCGGATATCCGTATGGCGGAAGCCCAGATTCATGCGGCGACAGCCCGTATCGGCGTCGCCACCGCCGATCTTTTTCCTAAATTCACCTTGTCCGGCAGCGCCGGGTTCATGAACAATGACATCTCATCCTGGATGGACTGGGTGAACCGTTTCTGGTCTATCGGCCCGTCTGTCAACTGGCAGATTTTCGATACCGGAAAAACCCGCGCCAGCATCGAGCAGCAGAAAGCCCTCACGGAGCAATCGGTCATCACCTATCGGCAGACGGTTCTGACCGCACTTCAGGAAGTTGAAAACGCGCTGATCGCCTCCACCAAAGAATATGAACATCGCAAAGCGCTGGCGGACGCAGTGGCGGCCAACCGCAAGGCCGTGGAACTGTCCACCCGGCTTTACAGCGACGGGCAGACGGATTTCCTGAACGTCCTTCAGGCCCAGCGGTCGCTTTACACCTCCGAAGACGCGCTGGCGCAGAGCAACCGGAACGTCTCCACCAATCTGGTCGCCCTTTACAAGGCTGTCGGCGGCGGGTGGGGGTTATAAGGAGATTCATTTCAACCGGATGATGTAAATCATTCCCAGGTAGCGATCGCCTTCCATCACCGGCGCGAAATCGAACATGCCGCGTCCCCCTTCTATCAATGGCAGTTC
>JAJYBO010000130.1 GCA_021778975.1 Deltaproteobacteria bacterium | reverse complement strand
ATCTTGCCCCCGATAGGAAATTGCGTCCGATCCCAGCCGGTTGTTCAGATCGCTCCGGACAGATCGGCTGAACCTGGTATTGGCGCCAACATCAAAGAACGTGAAACTTTCCGGCAATTCCGCGGCAATATGCACACCCGGCGGTAGTGGTGAGAGGGCATACCCCCATCGGGTATAGAACCAGAATCCCGATACGGTGACGGCGACAACAACGCAGGTTCCTGCGATCCACATGAAAGGCTTCGACATTATCATAACCTGACTCTCTGAAATGACTGAACGGGTTTATAGCGGGCAAGATTTTCATTGTCGAGATTCATACAACAAGTTAGTGTGAAAATCAAAAAAGATAAATTGATTTCAGAACGTCGTTGATATATGAACCTCATCCTAGATGAAGGTACATGAAACAACCTCAAACAAAAAGGAAAAAAGATGAAAAAAGATGATTTGATCCAGCAGATGGCAGAGGGCGCGGATATCACCAAAACCCAGGCGGCCAGGGCGTTGAATGCGCTTGTGGATGGTATTGCCGACGCGCTTAAAGAAAAGGACGGAAAAGTGACGCTGATCGGCTTTGGCACGTTTTCCAAAGTGCATCGTCAGGCCAGACAGGGGGTCAACCCGGCGACAGGTGAAAAAATACAGATTGACGCCTGCGATGTTGTGCGTTTCAAGGCCGGGAAGACACTCAAGGATTCTGTCGGAAAATAGCGGTATCAGGGCATCGGTATCTCATGGAAAGCAGGCGGCTTCTGCCTGCTTTCTGTTTTTGCCGTTGTGTTTTCGTGAAAAAAAACACCAAGACGATTTTTACCTGCCAGTCCTGCGGCTATCAGTCACCGAAATGGCTGGGCAAATGCCCGGAGTGCGGTGCGTGGGAGAGCCTGATCGAAGAGGCGCAGCCCAATGCCGCGGCGCGGGCGGCCTCCCGGTTTTTATCCGTGCAATCCGCGCCTATACCCATTGATCAGGTGGTCTGCGATACCGAAGAACGCATCATGACCGGTATCAACGAATTTGATCGGGTTTTGGGCGGCGGGCTTGTCAAAGGTTCTCTGGCGCTGATTGGGGGGGATCCGGGCATCGGTAAATCTACACTGATGCTTCAGGTGCTGCATCGCCTTGCGATTCAGAACCGGCGGGTGCTGTATGTGTCCGGAGAAGAATCTGTTCGTCAGCTCAGTATGCGCGGTAAACGACTTTCCATGCAGTCGTCTCATTTTCTGGTCATATCCGAAATTGATATTGATGTCATTCTCTCTTTGCTGGAATCCGTAAAGCCCGATGTGGTGGTGATTGATTCCATTCAGACCATGTTCAACAGCGATCTTTCGGCCGCGCCCGGCAGTGTCAGCCAGGTTCGGGAAGCCACGCTGCGCCTGATGCTGGCGGCCAAAAAGACCGGTATCCCGATGTTTTTGGTAGGGCATGTCACCAAAGAAGGCGCCATTGCCGGCCCCAGGCTTCTGGAACACATGGTGGATACCGTGCTGTATTTCGAAGGCGACCGGAATCATCTGTTCCGTATCCTGAGAGCCGTCAAAAACCGGTTTGGCTCCACCAATGAAATCGGCGTGTTCGAGATGCGTGATAGAGGGCTTGAAGAGGTCAGCAATCCATCGGCCATTTTTCTTGCCGAACGTCCTGTCCATGCGCCAGGATCCGTGGTGACCGCCAGCATGGAGGGCACGCGGACTATCCTGATCGAAATTCAGGCGCTGGCCAGCAGCACCAGTCTGGGGACGCCTCGCAGAACCATACTGGGGCTGGATTCCAATCGGGTGGCACTGCTGGCCGCGGTTGCGGAAAAAAAAGCGGGGATTCATCTGATGGGGCATGATCTGTTCATGAATGTCGCGGGAGGTGTCCGCGCCGATGAACCTGCGGTGGATCTGGGAATTGTATGCGCCATCGCCTCCAGTTTTCTGGACAGGCCCGTTGATGACAGTACCGTTGTGGTGGGGGAGGTCGGGCTTACGGGAGAGGTGCGGGCCGTCGGTCAGGTGGATGCCCGGGTATCCGAATCCTGTAAACTGGGCTTTACCCGATGCGTGATGCCATCCAGCAATTTCAAACGCGCCGCCGGAATTCCGGGTATAGAATTGATTGGCGTTCAATCCTTAACGGAAGCTATGGAAATTTTGTTCTGATGCCCCATATTCAATCCTCGAAAAATACCTGGGAAGATCATTATACCCGCAAAGCCCGGAAAGAGAGTTTTCCCGCCCGATCCGTGTTCAAGCTCGAAGAAATCCAGCAGAAATTCAAACTGATTCACAGAGCGGATGCGGTTCTGGATTTGGGATGTGCTCCTGGATCCTGGCTGATGTATGCCGCCCGGCGGACAGGCGCTGAAGGCATCGTGACCGGTATTGATTTAAAGCCGCTGACAATCAGCCTTCCATCACATGTACAGGTGTTTACTGCGGATATTTTGAATCTTCCGGAAGGTATATCCAATATCATTGGCAGGAATTTTCATGTGGTCATGAGTGACATGGCGCCTTCCACAACCGGAGATAAACGCGGGGACGCGGCCCGGTCTTTCGAGCTTTGCCAGTCCGCGTTATACATGGCCCAAAGCAGACTCTTGCCGGGAGGCTCATTTATATGTAAAATATTTCAGGGTGAAGATTTTAACCTGTTTATCCAGCAGGTAAGGGCTTTATTTCTGAACCATAAAATTTTCAAACCTCAAAGCTGCCGAAAGGCCAGCCGCGAAATCTATGTAATTGGTATTAACAAACAGTGACGGCTTCGTAAAAAGTCCCGATGCTGCCCGAAATTCGACTTTTTGCAAGAGAGCATCAACAGTAGGGGCTTTGCAAAAAGTCTGTCATATCTGCCAAGGAGATATTCATGTCAGGTCATAATAAGTGGTCCACCATCAAGCATAAAAAAGGCGCTGCAGACGCCAAAAGAGGCAAGATTTTTACCAAATTGATTAAAGAAATCACCATTGCCGCCCGAATGGGAGGCGGTGATATCAACGCGAATCCGCGGCTGCGCTCCGCGGTGTTGGAAGCCAAAAGCGAAAACATGCCCAAAGACAATATCGAACGGGCCATCAAAAAAGGCACGGGCGAACTGGAAGGCGTCAATTATGAAGAAAGTATCTACGAAGGTTATGGACCCGGGGGAGCTGCCGTTATTGTGGAATCCCTGACGGACAATAAAAACCGGGCGGTCGCTGAAATCCGCCATATCTTCAGCAAATGTGGCGGAAACCTCGGAGAAAACGGGTGTGTTGCATGGATGTTCAGTAAAAAAGGATACATGAGCATAGCGCCTGGAGCGACTACCGAAGAAAAATTGATGGAAGTCGCTCTGGAAGCCGGCGCCGAAGATGTACGGGAAGACAAAGATGGTTTTGAAGTCATTACCGTCCCCGCCGATTTTGAAGCGGTGCGTCAGGCGCTTGAAACCGCCAGTATTCCTTTCAGCGATGCGGAGGTCACCATGCTGCCTCAGTCCACCACAACCCTGGAGGGCAAGGAAGCCGAACAGATGATACGGCTTATGGATACGCTGGAAGACTGTGAAGATGTTCAGAAAGTCTATACCAATGCGGATATTTCCGACGATGTCATGAGCCGGTTATAATCCGTCGCGGGGCGCGGTCATGAGCGCCCCTGCATCCCCACCAGTGTTCTGGTTTTGTCAGCGGATGGCAATCATCCGCTGAACCGATGTCAGCGCCGGAATGCGGACTGATGCCGGCACGCGGACCTGGCCATCCAGTGTTTCCAGGCTGTGAATGACATCTTCCATAGAGATTTTTTTCATATCCGAACACATCATATGCGCTGCCGCCGGGTGGAATAGTTTATCCGGACAGTTCTGGCGTAATGTATGCAAAAGCCCGTTTTCCGTCGCCACGATGAACGTGGAACACGACGAATCTTTGGCGTAACGAATCATTCCGGATGTGCTGAGAACCGCGTCTGCCATCTCCACGACATGTCGCTGGCATTCTGGATGCACCATTACCAGGGCGCCTGGATGCGCCTGTCTGGCGTTTGTTATATCTTCCGCCGTCAGACGGTCATGAATCGGGCAGCATCCATCCCATATATGAACGATTTTATTGGTATGCCGGGCCGCGTATTGCGCCAGATTTCGGTCTGGCGTCATGAGAATTTCAGGGGCGTCTATGCTGTTGATCACTTTCAGCACATTGGCGGATGTGCAGCAGACCGTGGACATGGCTTTGACCGATGCCGGAGAGTTGACATAGGTTACGACCGGAACGGGACCCAGTTCCGATAGTTTCGCTGACAGGGATTCTGGCGTGATGGTGTCTGCCATCGGACAGCCGGCATCCATGCGCGGCAAAAGAACGATCTTTTCCGGAGACAGAATGGAAGCCGTTTCCGCCATGAAGTGAACGCCGCAGAACACGATGATTTTGGCATCGGTACGAGACGCCCGGATACTCAATTCCAGAGAGTCTCCGCACAGATCGGCTACATCCTGAATTTCGGGGGGCTGGTAGTTGTGCGCCAGTAACACAGCATGTTTTTCTTTCAGTAATTTTCGGATGATCTCTTTCATGGCGGCCTCGTTATCCATCCATCCGCACCACTTCGGCGCCCTGTGGGATGACAAACTTGAACTGGGCGTCATCCACATGTTGTTCCATACGAACATTGCTTAGTTCGATATGGGTTTCATCCCCGTAAGAGTTGAATGTCTTCACATCCACAATATTGAACGTGTCGCTGGAAATCACAATCAGTACGTAAGACAGATCGTAGGATTTATCAAGTGGCGTCAGTTTCAGGACATATTCCCGGTTGACAGTCATGTTTTGTTGCGTGACATCGAATCTCTTGCGAACCAACTGGATATTGGAAAGAAAACTGGCGCCTTTTCCGTCTCCGAAAAACGGCGGGGCCTTGCCGACGGTCACCTGGTTGTCTGACGGACGGTATATCCACAACTGCTTGCCGTCCGTGATAATCACATGGTGATCGGGTTGTTCATAGTTCCAGCGCATCATGCCGGGTCTTTTGACAATGATGTTGCCGGAGGCGGTTTCAGTCATGTCCATGGCTTTTACTCTGGATGTCTGGAAAAAATTGGCGGAAAAACCGGGTGACGCATAGTGCTTTTCGAGGTGTTTCAAAATTTCGTCCACAGACAAAGTTGAAGCATTTGTCGGGGCGGCCGCGGGTGCGGTGGTCTCCTGGCACAGACCAGGATGGGTGAACAGTAAAATTCCTGAAATCAGGATAGGGTAGAACCATCGTTGTTTCATCACGTTTATTTCCTGCAGGTTGACGGTTATTTTTTTTATCCCCTGAAAAAGGGCTTTCATTCGCTTGTGGTGAGGGAGTTTATACATTAAAATCTGTATCGTCAACGGTGATATTTTTGAAAAGCTGTTTTTGGAGAGGGACGTCTGAATGGCAGATACGGAACATCTCATAGAAATTTTTCGGGCTGCGCTGGAACGGGTGGATCCGTACCAGATGCTGCGCGATCATGTCTCACTTGAGGCGGAACAGCTTGTCATCGCCTTTGAGGGAGAGCGTCACGAGTGTAACCTCAACGATTTTACCCGGATATTCGTGATGGGGGCGGGGAAGGCGTCCGCCCGGATGGCCAAAGCCCTGGAAGACATATTGGGCGAACGCATCACGCGGGGGGTGCTATCGGTCAAATATGGTCATGCGGAACCCCTGAAATATATCGAAGTGTTGGAATGTGGGCATCCCACTCCGGACGCCAGCGGTATCAATGCCGCGCGCCGCATTGCCGATCTGGCGCGTGAAGCGGATGCGCGAACGCTTGTTTTGAACCTGATTTCCGGAGGCGGTTCCGCCCTCCTGCCCTCCCCTCTGGTATATGAAGACGGAAATACCACGGTTCGGATAACGCTGGAGGACAAACAGCGCATTACCCAATCGCTGCTGGCCTGCGGCGCCGATATTCACGAGATCAATAGTGTTCGCAAACATATTTCCGGCCTTAAGGGCGGACGACTGCTGAGATTGATATTTCCGGCTCGGAGCGTGAATTTTATCCTTTCCGATGTGGTGGGAGACTATCTGGATACCATCGCGTCGGGGGTGACCGCCATGGATGAAACCACGTTCAGCGATGCTCTGAGCGTTATCGAAAAGTACCGGCTTCAGAGCAGCGCGCCGCCCGCCATCCTTCGGGCATTGAAACTGGGGGTAGAAGGTAAGATGGAGGAAACCCTCAAGGCCGGCGATCCGGCGCTGAGGCTGACCACCAGCGTGATGATTGGCAGCAATCGCTTGGCGCTGCTGGCGGCGTGTGAAAAGGCGCGTTCCCTGGGATACCACACCGCGGCGCTTACAAGCTGTCTGACCGGAGAATCTCGGGAAGTCGCCAGATGTCTTTACAGCATTGCACGAGATGTTCAGCACAGCGATATGCTCGTGAAAAAACCGGGATGCATTGTTGCCGGCGGAGAGACTGTCGTCACGGTGCATGGTTCTGGTAAAGGCGGGCGCAATCAGGAAATGGCGCTCGCCTTTCTCTCTGAAATGGCCAACGACCAGGGCGGAAGAGAAGGAATCCGCTTTTTGTCCGCATCCACAGACGGAACTGACGGCCCTACGGATGCCGCAGGCGCGTTCGCATCGGATCGGATTCTTGGGATATCAAAAGAGAGAGGTCTTTCTATAACCGCTCATTTGCAGGATAATGACGCCTATTGGTTTTTCAAAAAAACCGGAGCGCTTTTTATGACAGGCCCCACCCTGACCAATGTATGCGATCTGCATATCGTCATTATTTCATGATGTTAATTTGATAGCAGATTTCCAGCCGCCGCGCGTTGCCGGAGGCTGGAAATTCGAGGGGGGACATTGTGGACCCGTCAAAACGCTGTTTATCTTCAGCCTGAAATTTTTCCGGAAACGTCTTCTTTCAGGGGGATGAGGGTTTTGTCCATTCCCGTTTTGCCCAGGTAGATCACAAGGCTTAGAATCGTTACGAGAAAAATGATGCTGGTGCCTTCCGTACCCAGGTTGAGACCGCCATCCGCGTGAGGCTGAGACAGAAAGTCACCCAGAGAAGCGCCGAGAGGACGTGTCAGAATATAGGCAATCCAGAAGGCCGTCACGTCGTTCAATTTGAAAAAATAATAGGCGATGCTCACCATACCGATGACCGCGGCGAATATCAGCGCCGAATTGAGGTATCCCAGCTTGAAGCCCTCGGCAATATAGTCGCCGCCAGAAGTGCCGAGTGCAAAGGTAAAGAGAATCGCCAGCCAGTAAAACGCTTCTCGTTTGCTGGTGTAGATGGAATGGATGGACAATGTTTTTTCACTGGCATACCATGCCATAAAGGTTGCCGCCAGCATGATGGAAAACGCAATGGTGGTGGTTCGCAGCGCTACGCCAAGATTATCCACCAGGTTATCGCTGATTAGCGTGCCGACGACGCTGATCAGTACGACCACCAGCCAGTAATTCCTCGGCATGTATTTATTGGCTCTGAACTGGAAAACGAGGGTGATCAGAAAGAGTCCCGTCATTACCAGACTTGTATAGGTCAGCCCCAGGTTTAATTTGGTGTTCAGCAAATCCGCAGCGGTTTCGCCAACGGTTGTGGCCATAATTTTGATAATCCAGAAAAAAATCGTGACTTCCGGGACTTTGTTCAACATCCGACGGGTTCGTGACGGGGTGGAAGCGGGGGTGTTTTCAAAATCATCAATGGTTTTTTTAGCGCTGAATGGCTGTTCCATTATATCCTCCTTGGTTGATGTTTTTTCCGTTCATCGGGGGGTGTCCCCGGCTCATGTATGGGCGCTTTATAGATGAACGAAGATTACAGCAACATGAACGCAGGCGGGTTTTTTACGAAGCCGTCAATTGTGATGCTCTCGTAAAAAGTCGAATTTCAGACGGCTTTGTAAAAAGGCCGCAGGCAAGGCGCGCAAATCTTGAGGA